>NZ_RAWK01000079.1 GCF_003612165.1 Corallococcus aberystwythensis
ACCCCGAAGCCCCAGGCCGCCCCCCCGAGCGCGAACCCTCCGGCGATGAACGCGCCGCCTTCTGCGCCGCAGGGCACGAGTCCGACCGCCGCGAATCCGCAGGCCGCACCGGCAGGCACGACTCCACCGTCGTCGCCGCCGGGTGCGGGGACGCAGCCCGCGACCCCGCCGGCCGTGGCCACTCCGGCCATCAGCGCGCAGGGTGCGGGACCGGTGGTCGCCACGCCGCATGAGTGACGCGCGGCGCTCGGCGCTGCACGCGGCCTTCACGGCCACGGGCTACGTCGTGCGTCCGCACCCGCTCGTCGGAAACCGCAAGCACGTGCTGCGCGTGGACGCCATGCACCCGGCGCTCGACGCCGCGCTCACCGCGCACGGCTTCACCACCTGGGCGTTCGTCACCGCGTGGAATCCCCACGCGCACGCGCGCCCGCCCCGCACCAACGCACGCCTGCAACAGCGCCTCATCGCGCTGCTCGAAGCCCGGGGACACCCGAGCGTGTCCGCAGTGGGCGTGGCGGAGGACCGGCGCTGGTTCGAGGAGAGCCTCTTCGTCCCCGGTCTGTCCCGCGAGGAGGCCCTGCGCCTGGGCCGGCTGTTCGACCAGGAGGCCGTGCTCTGGGGCCGAGTGGGCGGCACTGCGGAGCTGGTGGGGTGTCGCGAGCCACCCCTCCCTTGAGTCGCAGTGGTGTGGCGCCGCCGCATCATCCGCGTGTGAAGGGCCTCCATCAGGCATGGGACGCTCCCTCCAACTTCCGGGACGCACCATCCTTCCGCGCCCGAGGAGCACGCCGTCGCGCGCTCCCGGACGCCCACCCCAGGAGCCGCCTCGATGCAACCTGCCCTTCCCCGCACGCGTGACGCCGCGCGACCCAGCCGCTTCCTCCTCGCAGGCGCCTTCGTCACCGGCCTGCTGCTCGCCTTCCACGGCGGCTGCGGCAACAACGAGTGCACCAACGCCTTTGACTGCCAGGAAGAGAACCCCGCGCCGGAAGGCCAGGGCTGGACGTGCGTGGACCACGTCTGCAAGGCCGTCACCTTCCCGCCCCCCGGCGGCGGTGACACCGACGCGGGCACCGGCACCGAGGACGCGGGCACGGGCACGGATGACGCGGGCACCGGCGGCAGCACCGTCGCCGTGAAGATCATCGCCTTCAACGACTTCCACGGGCAGCTGGAGCCCGCGACCGGCACCGGCGGCCAGATTCACACGGCCCTGCTGGCGGACGGCGGCGTGGACACGGCCAGCCGCGTGAACGCGGGCGGCGCGGTGTACTTCGCCAGGTACGTCGCGGACCTGCGCGCGAAGAACCCGAACACCATCGTGGTGTCCGCCGGTGACCTCATCGGCGCCACGCCGCTGCTCTCCGCGCTCTTCCACGACGAGCCCACCATCGAGGCGATGAACCAGATAGGCCTGGATTTGAGCGCGGTGGGCAACCACGAGTTCGACGAGGGCGGCTCGGAGATCCTCCGCATGCAGGCGGGCGGCTGCCACCCGGTGGACGGCTGCCAGGACGGCACCGGCTTCTCCGGCGCGAAGTTCAAGTACCTCGCGGCCAACGTGGCCACCGGCGTGGACCGCACCCTCTTCGCCCGCTACGACGTGCGCACCTTCGACGGCGTGAAGGTGGCCTTCGTCGGCATGACGCTGGAAGGCACGGCGAAGATCGTCGTACCCACGGGCGTGGCGGGGCTGCAGTTCAAGGACGAGGTGGAGACTGTCAACGCGCTGGTGCCGGAGCTCAAGGCGCAGGGCGTGAACGCCATCGTCGTCATGGTGCACGAGGGCGGGACGCCCGCGCTCGATTCGCTCTACAACGAGTGCAAGGGCATCTCCGGCCCCATCCTGGACATCGCGAAGAACCTGGACCCGGCGGTGGCGGTCATCGTCAGCGGCCACACGCACCAGGCCTACAACTGCACGCTGAGCGGCAAGCTGGTCACCAGCGCCGCGTCGGTGGGCCGGCTCGTCACGGACATCGACCTGACGCTGGACGCGGCCTCCGGCCAGGTGGTGAAGGCCCAGGCCCAGAACGTCATCGTCACCCGCACGGTGGCGCCGGACCCGGACGTCACGGAGCTCGTCACCCGCTACAAGGGACTGACGGCGCCGCTGGAGGGCCGCGTCATCGGCTGGGTCGCCGAGACGCTCACCCGCAGCAACCTCCAGAGGGACCCCACCGGCCAGTCCACCATGGGCTTCGTCATCGCGGACGCCCAGCTGGAGGCCACGAAGCCCGCGGCCCTGGGCGGCGCCCAGATTGCCTTCATGAACCCGGGCGGCGTGCGCGCCGACCTCGTGCACGACCCGGCCGACCCCAACGGCGTCGGCGCCGTCACCTACGGCGAGGCCTTCACCGTGCAGCCCTTCAGCAACACGCTGGTCACCATGACCCTGACGGGCGCGCAGATTGAACGCCTGCTGGAGCAGCAGTTCCGCACGGGCGACCTCACCCGCATCCTCCTCCCGTCCGCGGGCTTCCAGTACGCGTTCAGCGCGTCAGCGCCCATCGGCTCCAAGGTGGACCCCGCCAGCATCCTGTTGAACGGCGTCACGTTGGATCCCGCCGCCAGCTACCGCGTGACGACGAACAACCTCCTCGCCCCGGGCGGCGACAACTTCACCGTCTTCGGGGAGGGCACGAACACGGTGGGCGGCGCGGTGGACCTGGATGCGCTGGAGGCGTACTTCAAGGCGAAGAGCACCCAGGCGAACCCGCTGCCGGCCCCGGCGCTCGACCGGATGACGCGGCTGCCCTGAGCCGCCAGGGACTCAGCGACCCGAGCCGCCCGTCGCGGGGCTCGCGTCGCTGGGCAGGGAGGCCCTGGAGGCCGTGCTCTGGGGCGCCGTGGGCGGAACCGCCGAACTGCTGGCGAGCGGGAAACCCATACGTCCCGGAGCCCGCGTTGGGTGTTGGCCAGACCACACCCATTGGACGACACTCATTCGGAACCCGGCCCTCACACGCGTGCCACGCGACGATGCCAGGGTCCCCGCTTCTCCCTTCAGGAGCCGTCTCGATGCAGCCTTCCGTCCCCCGCGCGCCTCACGCCGCGCGACCCAGCGTCTTCCTCCTCGCCGGCGCCTTCGTCACCGGCCTGCTGCTCGCCTTCCACGGCGGCTGTGGCAACAACGAGTGCATCAATGCCTTTGACTGCCAGGAGGAGAACCCCGCGCCGGAAGGCCAGGGTTGGACGTGCGTGGACCACGTCTGCAAGGCCGTCACCTTCCCGCCCCCTGGCGGCGGTGACACCGACGCGGGCACCGGCACCGAGGACGCGGGCACGGGCACCGAGGACGGCGGCGCCACCGTCTCCCTGAAGATCATCGCCTTCAACGACTTCCACGGGCAGCTGGAGCCCGCGACCGGCACCGGCGGCCAGATTCACGAGCGCCTCCTGGCGGACGGCGGCGTGGACACGGCCAGCCGCGTGAACGCGGGCGGCGCGGTGTACTTCGCGCGCTACGTCGCGGAGCTGCGCGCGAAGAACCCGAACTCCATCGTGGTGTCCGCCGGTGACCTCATCGGCGCCACGCCGCTGCTCTCCGCGCTCTTCCACGACGAGCCCACCGTCGAGGCCATGAATCAAATCGGCCTGGACATCGCCGCCGTGGGCAACCACGAGTTCGACGAGGGCGGCTCGGAGCTCCTGCGCATGCAGAACGGCGGCTGCCACCCGAAGGACGGCTGCCAGGACGGCACCGGCTTCACCGGCGCCCGGTACAAGATCCTCGCGGCCAACGTGGCCACCGGCCCGGACCGCACCCTCTTCCCGCGCTACGACGTGCGGACCTTCGAAGGCGTGAAGGTCGCCTTCGTCGGCATGACGCTGGAAGGAACGACGACCCTCGTCACGCCCACGGGCATCGCCGGCCTCCAGTTCAAGGACGAGGTGGAGACCGTCAACGCGCTCATCCCGGAGCTCAAGGCGCAGGGCGTGAACGCCGTCGTCGTCATCGTGCACGAGGGCGGCACGCCCGGCCTCGACTCGCTCTACAACGAGTGCAAGGGCTTCACCGGCCCCATCGTGGAGATCGCGAAGAACCTGGACCCCGCCGTGAGCGTCATCGTCAGTGGCCACACGCACCAGGCCTACAACTGCACGCTGAGCGGCAAGCTGGTCACCAGCGCCGCGTCGGTGGGCCGGCTCGTCACGGACATCGACCTGACGCTGGACGCGGCCTCCGGCCAGGTGGTGAAGGCCCAGGCCCAGAACGTCATCGTCACCCGCACGGTGACGCCCGACCCGGACGTCACGGAGCTCATCACCCGCTACAAGGGCCTCACCACGCCGCTGGAGAACCGCGTCATCGGCTACATCTCCCAGACGCTCATCCGCGGCAACATCCAGACGGACCCCAGCGGCCAGGCCACCCTGGGCTTCGTCATCGCGGACGCGCAGCTGGAGGCCACGAAGGGCGCGAACGTGGGCGGCGCCCAGATTGCCTTCATGAACCCGGGCGGCGTGCGCACGGACCTGGTGCGCAACCCGGCGGACCCCAACGACACGGGCGCCGTCACCTACGGCGAGGCCTTCACCGTGCAGCCCTTCGGCAACACCCTGGTCACCGTGACGCTGACGGGCGCGCAGATTGAGCGCCTGCTGGAGCAGCAGTTCCAGCTCGCCAGCCCCCGCATCCTCCACCCGTCCGCGGGCTTCCAGTATGCGTTCAGCGCGTCCGCGCCCGCGGGCTCCAAGGTGGACCCCGCCAGCATCCTGCTCAACGGCACGACGCTGGACCCGGCCGCCAACTACCGCGTCACCATCAACAGCTTCCTCGCGCCCGGCGGTGACGGCTTCACCGTCCTCACGGAGGGCACCAACCCCGTGGGCGGCGCCGTGGACTCGGACGCGCTGGAGGCCTACCTCACCGCGAAGAGCTCGGAGGCCGCGCCACTGCCGGCCCCGGCGCTCGACCGCGTCACCCGGCTGCCGTAGCCGTCAGCGGAAACCCGAGCCCCCCGTCGCGGGGCTCGATTCGCTGGGCAGGGAGGTGCGGGGGATGGGCGACTGGGCGGAGGTGATGTCCAGGCGCTGTTCCCCCGTCACGCGCTGCGCCAGTGCATCGAAGTCCAGGTCCAGGAACTTCCCGGAGCCCTCCTCCGGGAGCCCGAAGCGGAGCCGCCAGTTGTTGGGGCTGAAGCGCAACGATTCGCCTCCTTCCGACAGCAGGATGCTGTTCTGCCGGGCGTACTCCTGGCCCGCGTCGACGACGTTGCGTTCGCCCAGCTCCTCCTGAACCGGCTGGGAGCTGGGTAGCACGGGCAGTCGGCCTGTAGGGCCAGTGGCACAACCCACGCCAGCCAGGAAGGCAGGCAGGAGAGCAGCGGCGAAGAGGCGGGGCAGCATGCCCAAACCCTGGGCACGCTTCCGTCAAGCTGCACCGTGGGGCGGCTTGCGAAGCCGCCACCCATCGCATGCCCGCCCGGAGGAACGGCACGGGGCCTGCTCCTCCGGTCCCCGCTGGAATGGAAAGCTACTTGGGCGCCGGCACGCCGGAAGCGCGCTCCACGACCTCGTCGATGAGGCCGTACTGCCGGGCCTCCTCGGCGCTCATGAAGTAGTCGCGCTCGGTGTCCTTCTCGATGCGCTCGATGGTGTGGCCCGTGTGCTTCACGAACAGGCCGTTGAGGTACGTGCGCAGGCGGAGGATTTCCTTCGCCTGGATGTCGATGTCCGTCGCCTGACCCTGCGCGCCGCCCAGCGGCTGGTGGATCATGATGCGGCTGTTGGGCAGGGCGTAGCGCTTGCCCTTGGAGCCGGCCAGGAGCAGCAGCGCGCCCGCGGAGGCGGCCTGGCCCACGCAGATGGTGGACACGGGGCATTTGACGTACTGCATCGTGTCGTACATCGCGAGCGCCGCCGTGACGGAGCCACCGGGCGAGTTGATGTAGAGGTTGATGCCCTTGTCCGGGTCCTCGGACTCCAGGAACAGCAGCTGGGCGACGATGAGGTTGGCCACATCGTCGTTGATGGGCGTGCCCAGGAGGATGATGCGGTCCTTGAGCAGACGGCTGTAGAGGTCGTACGCCCGCTCGCCGCGGTGCGTGGTCTCAATGACGAAGGGGACGTTCATGGCCCCCGTACCCTAATCGTCCCCCCGCGCGCGCGCTCCCTCCTTCTTCGCGGAGCGTGTGATGCCCCACGGTTGGTCCGAAACGCTCCCGTGCACCCTTGTCGCGGATGGGGTGCGTCCCAACACATCCCCTGCCGACACGCACCCACCGTCTGGGCGGTCGGCGGATCCGTTGGGGCATGTCATGTCTGTGAAGTCGCCGTTGCGTACACTGGCCGTCTTTCTTCTCACCCTGGGTTCAAGCACGGGCTGCGAGTCTCCGACTCCGACTCCGGCTTCCGGCACCGCCCCGCTTCCCGCCGTGGAGGGCCCGGCCGGGCCCGTGGAGCCAGGGCCCATCCCACAGGAGGACCCCGGCCCGGTGGCGCAGTAGCCGCCTCCGGAGGAGGAGGAGGACGACGCGGACGTCGCCCGCCCGTTCCTCGTGAAGGACCTGTCGCCCGGGGTCCGTCCGGGGCTCCCCAACGTGCGGATGGACGGACGGGCCCAGCTGGGCGCGTACACGTACTTCGCCGCGGACGACGGGATCCACGGGTGGGAGCTCTGGAGGACGGACGGAACACCGGAGGGCACGTCCCTGGTGACGGACCTGCTGCCCGGCCGCGAGGGGTCCGACCCCTCGCCGCTCGTGCGCATGGGTGACAGCCTGTACTTCACCGCCCGGATGCGGCCGGGGGTGAGCGCGGAGTACGACCTCCACGCGCTGTGGCGCACGGATGGCACCGCCGCGGGCACCCGGCGCCTGGTCACCCTGATGCGCCATGCCTGGGACGTCACCGTGCGCGACGGGCTGCTCTTCTTCAGGGCTTCGCCCCAGGACGACTTCTTCGGGATGGACCCCCAACTGTGGCGCACGGATGGCGCCGCTCCGGGCACGGTCGCCCTGACCTCGGAGGCGATGCTCGCGAACATCGGCATCGCGGGCGGAGGCGCGGGCCGGATGTACTTCACGTCCTCGGATGGGACGCTGTGGGTGACGGATGGCACGCAGGAGGGCACCCGGACCTTGCGGCAGTTCGGCTCGCGTCCCGTCGGCGCGTTCGACTCGGAGTGGAGCGAAACCGCGGCGATGGACAACGGCACGCTCTACTTCACGCTGCCGCAGCTCGTTGAGAGCACGCCGCCATATCCGATGGAGACCGTCATCGCGCTCTGGCGCACGGACGGCACGCCGGAAGGAACGCGTCAGGTGAACCGCAAGGCCCCGGGCGTCTTCGAGCACGAGCCCACCCAGCTGGCCCCGGTGAACGGCCATCTGCTGTTCGTGGACGAACGCGACCGTCAGACCCTCTGGTCCATGGACGCCCGGACGGAGGAGGTCCGTCAGCTGACGCAGCTCCCCAATACCGGCCACTCCATGACCTTCGTCTCCACGGACACGCAGGCCTGGTTCGTCCGCGTCCTGTCCGCGTCCCAGCAGGAGCTGTGGAAGACGGACGGCACGCCCGAGGGCACCGTGCCCGTGATGGGCACTCCGCCCGGCTCACCCCGTGGCTGGTCCCCGCACCTGCTCACGCCGGTGGGCGGGACGCTCTACTTCGCCGCGCGCGAAGACGCGGAGCTGCGCGACTCGCTGTGGAGGACGGACGGCACGGCGGAGGGCACGGTGAAGCTCAAGTCCTTCGCGGGCGGCCCCACCTGGGTGGACCTGCTGGGCATCTATCCGGTGGGCTCGCGCGTGTACTTCCGCGCCCGGGTGGGGAACCACCAGCAGCTCTGGGTCACGGACGGCACGGCCGCGAGCAGCCGCTTCGTGGCGGACCTGTCCGGTGACGACCCGCGCGACCCGGGCAAGGGCGAGTGGGCCGCCGTGGGTGACACGCTGTTCCTGTCGCTGGGGTCCACCAGCGGCGAGGCCCCGACGCTGTGGAAGACGGATGGGCGGACCTCGGGCGTTGTGCGCGCCCTGCCGAAGACGGACGTGACCGCGCCGCCCGCGCGACTCACCACGAACGGGAACCAGTTGCTGTTCTGGTGGACGGACGGCGCGAGCGGCTACGAGCTCTGGAAGAGCGACGGCACGGAGGCGGGCACGGTGCCCGTGAAGGAGCTCCGCCCCGGCGCCGCCGGGAGCGTGGCCGTGCCCGGGCCGCTGGTGCCGCTGGGCCCCCAGGGGCCGTGGGTGTTCGCGGCGTCGGACGGCGTCACGGGCTTGGAGCTGTGGCGGACGGACGGCACGGCCGGGGGCACGAAGCCGCTCGCGGACGTGCTGCCCGGACCGCTGTCCTCGGCACCCGCGAACCTGAGGGTCGCGGGCGGCAAGCTCTTCTTCACCGCGTGGACGCCGGAGACGGGCCGCGAGCCCTGGGTGCTGCCCCTGCGCTGACCCCGGGCCCGGTTGGGACGCGGACGCGGAAAATGACAAGGTCCGGCGCCTGCCTCGTATGAGGTGGAGTGCAACAGCCGACGGGAAGTGCCATGGGCTCTCCGAAGTTCGCGGTGAGGGTGAAGTCATCGGGGGTGGGCCTGGCCCTCTGGCTGGGCCTGGGGTGTGGCGACGCCTCCACGGAACCCGCGCCCACCGCCAGGGCCGCGAGGCTGGAGGCGGAAGCCGCGCCCTTCCTGGTGCGCGACCTGCGCCCGGGACCCACAGCGGTCGTCCCGAGCGCGAACCCCGCCAGCTTCGTGCAGGTGGGGACGAGCGTCTTCTTCACGGTGGACGACCAGCTCCACGGCCGGGAGCTGTGGAGGACCGACGGAACCCCGGAGGGCAGCGCCCTGGTGACGGACCTGATGCCGGGCCGAGAGGGCTCAATCCCTACCCACCTCACGGCGATGGGAGGGCAGCTGTACTTCGTGACCTCGCTGCTCGCCACGAACCAGGGGCTCTTCGGTCTGTGGCGCACGGACGGCACGCCGGACGGCACCCGGCTGCTGCTGACCCTGCGTGAGCGCCCGTCCTTCATCACCGAGCACGGGGGGGCCCTCTACTTCGAGGCCCCGGCCCTGGACAGCCCGCAGGGCTTCACGCTCTGGAAGAGCGACGGGACTCCCGCCGGCACCCAGGTGCTGAAGGAGGTCGCCTCCGCGTTCCGCCTCGAGACCGCGTCCGCGCTCTGGGTGGGGGACAGGCTCTACTTCAGCGGCCAATCGGACCCCATGGGCCCGGAGCTCTGGACGTCGGATGGGACGCCCCAGGGCACCCGGCTGCTGGCGGACCGGGGCCTCGGCAAGGGTGAGATGGGGTCCTTGCGAGACATGGCCCGGCTGGCGGACCGGCTCCTGTTCTGGGGGCGGGAGACGAGCACCAGCCCCCCGCGCCTGTGGATCACCGACGGCACCGGGCCTGGAACCCAGGCGCTGGGCGCGGTCCACGGCGCTCCCACCACCAGACTCGGCTCCTCCGCCCCCATCGTGGTCATCGGGAACACCGCCTACTTCAACGCCTGGGACGCCCAGGCCGGTCAGGAGCTGTGGAGGACGGACGGCACGCCCGAGGGCACCGCCCGGGTGGCCGACCTCGTCCCCGGCATCGAGGGAGGCGACCCGGTGAAGCTCACCGCGCACGAGGGACGCCTCTACTTCCTCGTCCAGGAGGACGCCGCGAGCCCGCGACGGCTGTGGAAGCTGGACACCCCGGACGCCCTCCCGGAGCCGGTCGCGGGAGCGCCCGTTCCGGTCGTGTCCTCGCCCCAGATGGAGCCCTTGCGGAGCACGCCCGCGGGCCTCTTCTTCCAGGGGTGGGATTACGCCCAGCTGCCGTTGTGGCGCACGGACGGCACGCCGGCCGGAACGCAACGGGTGGCGTCACTGGCCTCCGGACGCACCCATGGGATGCAGCTGTGGGCGTGGGACCGGCTGATCATCTCCGCGTCGGATGGGCAGCTGCTCTTGACGGACGGGACGCCGGCCGGGACGTCCACCCTGCCCTCCGTGGCCCCCCGGGAACTCGATGCCTTCATCTCCTTCACCCCGGCGGCCGTGAACCTGGATGGCACGCTGTTCTTCGTCTCACCGGTTCTGCGCAGCACCTCCCACGGTCCGGCTGAGTACTTCGGCGCGCTGTGGGCCAGCGACGGCACGGCCGACGGGACCCGGGAGGTGCTGGCCCGGCCGGGCGGCTACTACTCTCGAGGGCCCTTCGCCCTCACGCCCGTCAACGGGCGGCTCCTCTTCCTCACCCAGGGCTATACCCCCAACGAGCTGTGGTCGCTGAATGGCACCACCCACGAATTGCAGCAGTTGGACGAGCGCGAAGCCTACGGCCAGGTCGGGAGCCTCATTGGCGCCGCGACACGGGCCTACTTCACCCGGTGGAGCGTCGTCCCCTTCACCTCCACCTCCATGGAGCTGTGGATGACGGACGGCACGGCGCAGGGCACCGTGCAGCTGGCCCGGGCCCCGGAAGGGTCCTCCTGGTCGACGCCCAGGCTCCTCGCGACCGAGGGGGACCGGCTCTACTTCGCCTGGACGGAGACCCTGAACCGGGACGCGCTGTGGGTGAGCGACGGCAGCGCCCAGGGCACGGTACGGATCAAGCCCGCCGCGCCGGACACCTCTCAAATCCTGGGCATCTTCCCCACCGCCCGGCGGATGTTCGTCCTGTACCGCATGGGCGAGACCCACCAGGTCTGGGGGACGGAGGGGACGGAGCGGAGCACCCGCCTCGTGGCCGCACTGCCACCGGACCTGGACGTCCTGGGCGAGGCGGCCGCCGTGGGCGACACGCTGTACCTCGTCTTCAACACCGGCGAGGGTCCGCCCCGGCTGTGGAGGCTCGAAGGCCAGACGCTGGAACCCCTCCACACCTTCGGGACGACGCGTGCCGTGCCCCAGCCCCAGCGGCTCACCGCACTGGGGAACCGGTTGGTGTTCTGGGCCTCGGACGGCGTGAGCGGCTACGAGCCGTGGACGAGCGACGGCACCCCCGGGGGCACCGTCCCGCTGAAGGACCTCAACCCGGGCCCCATGGGCGCGGTGGCCACGCCCGGCCCGTGGGTGCCGATGGGGCCGCACGGGCCGCTCGTCTTCGCCGCATCGGATGGCACCTCCGGCATGGAGCTGTGGAGGACGGACGGCACGCCCGAGGGCACGGTGCGCGTGGCGGACGTGCTGCCCGGCCCGCGCTCCTCGTCGCCCGGCCTCATGGCCGCGGCGGGGCGGCACCTCTTCTTCTCCGCCTGGACGCCGGAGGCGGGGCGCGAGCTGTGGGCCCTGCCCATCGAGGGCGCGGATGTCACCCCGCCCCACCTCACCTGCCCGGGTCCGCTGCGGGCCAAGGCGCTCACGCCGGAGGGCGCCCCGGTGGACCTGCCCCGGGTGGCGGTGATGGATACACAGGACGCGCATCCCACGCTGCGCATGAGCCCGGCGTCCGGGAGCACCTTCCCCCCGGGCACGACGACCGTGCGGGTCACCGCGACCGACGCCACGGGAAACATGGCCACCTGCACCTTCGACGTGGAGGTGGTGGTGGTGGAGGCGGGCGGCTGCCAGCAGGCGGGAGGCGGCGCGAGCCCGGGCCTCCTGGGGGGCATCCTGCTGGCGCTGTGGGCGCTGCGCCCGGGGGCGCGGCCTACAGGTTCCCGGTCATCTTCTCCGGGCGCACCCACTGGTCGAACTGCTCGGCGGTGACGAGCCCCAGCTCCACCGCCACCTCCTTCAGGGTCTTGCCCTGCTTGTGCGCCGTCTTCGCGATCTTCGCCGCGTTGTCGTATCCGATGTGCGGGTTGAGCGCGGTGACGAGCATCAGGCTGCGCTGGAGGTTCTCCTGGAGGCGCGGGAGGTTGGGCTCGATGCCCACCGCGCAGTTGAGGCGGAAGCTGCGCATGCCGTCCGCGAGCAGCCGGGTGCTCTGCAGGAAGTTCTGGATGATGAGCGGCTTGAAGACGTTGAGCTCGAAGTTGCCGGACGCGCCGCCCAGGGAGATGGCCACGTCGTTGCCCATCACCTGGGCGGACAGCATGGTGAGCGCCTCGCTCTGCGTGGGGTTCACCTTGCCCGGCATGATGGAGCTGCCCGGCTCGTTCTCCGGGATGTTGATTTCCCCAATGCCCGAGCGCGGCCCGGACGACAGCCAGCGGATGTCATTGGCCACCTTGAACAGCACCGCCGCCAGCCCCTTGAGCGCGCCGTGCGCCTGCACCAGCGCGTCGTTGGCGGCCAGCGCCTCGAACTTGTTGGGCGCGGTGACGAAGGCGTGGCCGGTGAGCTTCGCGATCTCGGCCGCCACGCGCTCGGCGTAGCCCGGGGGCGCGTTGAGGCCGGTGCCCACGGCAGTGCCGCCCAGCGCCAGCTCCAGCAGGTGCGGCAGGGACGCCTCGATGTGGCCCTTCGCGCGGTCCAGCTGCGCCACGTAGCCGCTGAACTCCTGGCCCAGCGTGAGCGGCGTCGCGTCCTGCAGGTGCGTGCGGCCAATCTTCACGATGGAGTGGAAGGCCTGGGACTTCTGGGCCAGCACGTCGCGCAGGGCCGTCAGCTCCGGCAGCACGTGCTTCACCACGGCCTCCACGGCGGCCACGCTCATCGCGGTGGGGAACACGTCGTTGGAGCTCTGGCCCTTGTTGACGTCGTCGTTGGCGTGGACCTTGCGGCCCTCGCCGCGCTCGCCGCCCAGGATTTCCGAGGCGCGGTTGGCCAGCACCTCGTTGCAGTTCATGTTCGTCTGGGTGCCGCTGCCCGTCTGCCACACCAGCAGGGGGAACTCCTCGTCGTGCTGGCCGGCGAGCACTTCATCCGCGGCCTTCACGATGGCCCCGGCCTTCTCCTGGGACAGCGAGCCGTTCGCCTGGTTCACGAGCGCGGCGGCCTTCTTCACCAGCACCAGCGCGTGCACGAGCGCCAGCGGCATGCGCTCCGAGGAGATGGCGAAGTTCTGACGGCTGCGCTGGGTCTGCGCGCCCCACAGCCGGTCGGCGGGGACTTCGATGGGACCGAAAGTGTCCTTCTCGATGCGAACGTTCTTCGTGCTCACGGGGGCCTCTCCAGGCAGGAACGATGTCCCGCGCGATTAACACCGCCGCGCCGCCACGGCAGGCCCGAGTGACGCGTCCGCCCCCTCTCCAACGGAGCCCACCGGCGTTAGTGTCACGTCGTGAGCACCGCAGGCACCATCCGAGCCCTCTTCCTCGCCCAGGAGCGGGGCACGCCCATGCGCCGGGTCCCCGAGGCGCACGCCGTGGAGCAGCACGGCTTCCAGGGCGACCGGCACCAGCGCAGGGCGGTGGGCCACAAGCGCCAGCTCCTGCTCCTGGACGAAGCACAGCGAGCGGCGCTGGACGTGCCCGAGGGCGCGCTCAAGGAGAACGTGCTGGTGGAGGGGCTGCCCCTGGACGCGCTGCCACCGGGACAGCGCCTGGCATTGGGGGACGAGGTGGTGGTGGAGCTGACCGAGCCCTGCGTCCCGTGCTGGAAGCTGGACGCCCTGCGCCCTGGCCTCTTGAAGGAGAGCTGGGCCCGCAGGGGTCAGCTCGCCCGGGTGCTCAAGGCTGGCACCGTGAAGGAAGGCGACCCCGTGCGCCTGCTGGACGTGAACCCGGACGCACCGCGCATCATCCGGCCGAAGCTGCCCTGATCAGCGTTCCCAGAGCGCGCCCAGCTCCAGCGGCACGGCATCGAAAGGCGCGGGGTGCACCGTTCCACGCCCGAGGTGCACGCCAGACAGGGCCCACTGGCCATCCCGCAGTTGGTGGATCTCCAGACCTTCCTCCAATGGCTCGATGAACCACAGCCATTCCACGCCGGCCCGGGCGTAGACACGCATCTTCGGTCCCCGGTCCCACCTTCGCGTGGAGGGGGACAGCACCTCGCAGATCCAATCCGGCGCCAGGGAGAAGACAGGCGTGTCTGGCATCCGAGGCATGCGCTCACGACGCCAGCCCGCGAGGTCTGGCACCAGCGCGTCCCCCGTCCCCGGAAAGCGCAGCTCCGGCTCATCCAGGATGAGCCATCCGCCGGGCCCGTCACGCCCCCGGTCGAAGGGGCCGTCCAGCAAGGCTCCCAACCGCGACGCCGCACGCGTGTGGCGGGACGCGGGCCTCGGGCTGACGACCAGCTCCCCTTCGATGATCTCCCCCACCTTCGTCGGCGGCACGTCCTCCAGGACGGCGTACGACACCGGCTTCCCCTTCCCACTCCCGTTTCCATCGCCCATGCGCGCAAGGATGCCCCCTACCCCTGACATCCTCAAGCCAACGGCCGACCTGACAATCCATACACGGGAGCAGGAAGCCAGGCCCGCGCAGTCCCGCCCGCCCTGAAGCCACTGAAAACAGGCTTAATTTGAATAATTCAAATCATGCCTGCCTGGGTGACGGGGCGAACGGTTCCATGACACACTTTTTCAACCGTTCTCACGGCCCTGGGGGCGTCTGGTGATGTCTATATTCTGGATGGGATTGGCGCTGACCGTTGGGGGCCAGCTTCCTCCCGACGGTGTCGCGCAGCTCCAGAAGGTGGACGGCGTGATGCCCCATTTGCGCCAGTTGGCCGAGGACCCGGAGGTGGTGCGCGCCATCCGCGCCCAGAACGCGCGCCGCGTGCCGCTCGCCACCATCCAGCGGCACGACGCGGAGTGGATGGCGACCACCGCCCTCACACCGTTCAAGCAGGGCGTGCTGGACGGCCCATGCACGGGCGCGCTGCGCCGCCTGCGGGAGCGGCTGGGCCCGGCGATGGCGGAGGCCTTCACCATGGATGGCCAGGGCGCGCTCGTCTGCGCCAGCCGGCGCACGTCCGACTACTGGCAGGGGGACGAGGCCAAATGGCGCCTCACCTACGCCCAAGGCCAGGGCGGGCCCGCGTTGCGCGAGGCCCCCTTCTTCGACGAGTCCTCCCAGGCCTACGTCATCCAGGTGTCCCTCCCCGTCCGCGACGGCGCCCAGGTCATCGGCGCGCTCACCGTGGGTCTGTCCCTGCTCGACCTGTGACACCGACCGTTTTCCCCCAGGGTCCTCACGCATGCGCCTGCTGTCCGGATTGAAGTTGCGGGGCCGCCTCACGCTGTGGGTCTGCCTGCTGCTCGTCGCGGCCCTCACCCCTGTCGTCCTGGTGGGCGTCCACGTCATCCGGCGCAACCTGGAGCAGCAGGTGCAAGGCGTCCTCCACGTGGAGGCCCAGGCCCTGCAGGACCTCGTCGAAGCGTCCCTCCACGAGCGCGAAGCGAACGCCCGCGCCTGGACCGAGGACGCCATCGTGCGCGGCGCGCTCCTCTTCGACACCTACGCCAAGAGCGACGCGGTGCTCGCCTCGCTCAACGGACGGCACACCACCTTCGCGGGGCTGGTGCTGTTCACCCCCGACGGGCGCGCGGTCTCCGCGAGCCGGCCGGAGCTGCGCCAGACCTTCGCCGGCCGCGAGCAGGAGGTGCGCGCCGCGCCCTGGTTCCAGACCGCGCTGGAGGACCGGCTGGACCCCGCCGTCCTCACGGGCGCCCTCACGAAGAAGGACCCGTTCCTCGCCCGCCCCGTGATGCCCCTGGCCCTGCCCGTGCTCAGCCCCATCTCCGGCGCACGCGTGGGCGTGCTGCTGGCCGCGTATGACTGGGGCCAGCTGGAAGCGGTGGTCACGGGCGCACTCCAGCGCTCCCACAGCCGGGGGCAGAAGAGCTTCACCCTCGAAATCCTCGCGCCCGACGGCGGCCGTCTCTTCAGCTCCCGGGCCACCAACGCGCCGGGCCTCACGGACGCCGTCCGGGCCGAAGCCCGCGACGACACCGCCCGCTTCGCCGCGGGCAAGGGCTGGCGCTTCGTGGCGGCGATGGACGCGACCGAGGCCTTCCTGCCCCTGCGGCGCTTCCTCCAACTGAGCCTGCTCGCGGTGGCCGCGCTCCTCCTGCTAGCCGTGCTGGCCGCCTGGGCCCTGGCGCGCGGGGTGACCCGGCCCATCGCCACGCTGAGCGCGCTGGTGACCCGCGTGGTGCGCGAGGGCGACCTCACCCAGAAGGTGGAGGCCCACGGCCATCAGGACGAGGTGGGCGAGCTGGCCTCCGCCTTCTCCCGGATGATGGACCACCTGCGCGAGTCCACCACCAGCCTCCAGCAGGCCACCCGGGTGCTGGGGCAGACGGTGGGCGAGCTCACCCAGGCCACCGAGCAGCAGGAGCGCAACCTCACCCGGCAGGGCGTCGCCATCCACGAGACGCAGGTCACCGCGAAGGAGATCCAACAGACCTCGCAGCTCGCCGCGGAGCGTTCTCAGGCGGTGCTCACGCTGGTGGCGCGGGCGCGCGAGGCGGGCGGCTCCGGGCAGACGGCGCTCGGCGCCAGCCTGGACGGCTTCGAACAGCTGCGCGACCACGGGACGCGGCTGGCCGAGGGCATCTCCACCCTCCACGAGCGCACGCACCAGATTGGCGGTATCACCCAGACGGTGAAGGACCTGGCGGACCAGTCCAACATGCTCGCGCTCAACGCGGCCATCGAGGCGGCGCGCTCCGGCGAGCACGGCAAGGGCTTTGGCGTGGTGGCGCGGGAGATCCGCAGCCTCGCGGATCAATCCATCCAGGCCACCAGCCGGGTGCGCGACATCCTGGACGCCATCCGCGGCGGCATCCGCGACACCGTGGCGCTTTCAGAAGAGGGCCAGCGCCGCTCCGAGGCAGGCCTGGCCCAGGTGCGCGAAAGCGGGCAGAGCCTGCGGGAGCTGACGGACATCATCCAGGACAACGCCTCCGCCGCGCAGCAGATCGCCGCCGCCGTCATCCAGCAGAACGCCGGCATCGCTCAAATCTTCGGCGCCGTCACGGACCTGTCCCGGATGATGGACGACACCCTCCAGGCCATGCACGGCACCCAGCGCATGACGCACGCCCTGCGCGGCGTGGCCGAGCGCATGGAGTCCGTGGCCGGCGTCTGGCGCGTCTAGCTCCGGACGTTAGACGCGCTTCTCCCAGCGGGGCGTGTCGTCGTCCACCGGCGTGTTCGCCACCTTGGACACCCAGTCCAGCGGCCCCTGCAGCGGAGCCCGGCCATAGGCCTTCGCCGGGATGAACGCCCAGAGCAGCAGGTAGAGCCCGGCGCTCATCCCCCCGGACGCGAAGAACATCAGCACGAACGCCACCCGCACCAGCGCGGCGTCCACGCCCAGCTCGCGGGCCAGCGACGCGCAGACGCCCAGGAGCGCCCGCCCCTCACCCCGGTGCATCGGCACCGTGCGCGTGCGGCAGTGCGGGCAGCGCGGCGCCTCCCCGGACAGCTCCTTCGAACAAGCCCTGCAGCGTGTCGTGACGTCCATGAGGTGACCTCTCCGTCAGGCCCCCGCTTGGCACATGGGGGTCCTGTTCCTACCTACGGAAACGGCCGTTCCTGATTGCCGTCCCCCCCGGGGTGCCGTGATTCCGGGGGTTTGTGTCCGGCTGCGTCAGTGGATTTACAGATTTAATCATCGTGATGTTGACGGGCTTACAGGCAAGCGTGTTCTGATTCACCAAGGCTTCCCTTCCACAGTGGGTGGGGACATCTTTCAGCCCGTTAGGCCGTTTTACAACGCATCTCGTCAGGAGCCGACATGGACGCGCGCACCTCCCAGAATCCCCCGGCTTTCGGCCCCGGCGTAACCGTGGAGGGGGCCTGGCATCCGGACTACGCGGAGGTGCTGACGCAGGACGCCATGGCCTTCGTGGCGAAGCTGGTCCGCACCTTCGGGGAGCGGCGGGAGGCCCTGCTGGAGCGGCGCAAGAAGGTGGCCCAGGCCTGGCGCAAGGGGGAGCGCCCGCACTTCCTGCCGGAGACGGCGGACGTGCGGAAGGGGGACTGGACGGTGTCCCCGGTGCCCGCGGACCTCCAGGACCGCCGCGTGGAGATCACCGGTCCGGTGGACCGCAAGATGATCATCAACGCGCTCAACTCCGGCGCCAGCGTCTTCATGGCGGACTTCGAGGACGCCAACAGCCCCACCTGGGACAACGTGGTGCGCGGCCAGCTGAACCTGCGCGACGCCGTGAGGAAGACCATCTCCTTCACCGCGGAGAACGGGAAGCACTACGCGCTCAACGACAAGCACGCTGTCCTCTTCGTGCGCCCGCGCGGCTGGCACCTGCCGGAGCGGCACGTGCGCATCGACGGCAAGCCCATCTCCGGCTCGCTCTTCGACTTCGGCCTGTTCTTCTTCCACAACGCGCGCGAGCAGCTGAAGCGCGGCACGGCCCCCTACTTCTACCTGCCCAAGATGCAGAGCCACCTGGAGGCCCGGCTGTGGAACGACGTGTTCCACCTGGCCCAGAGCGAGCTGGACATCCCGCGCGGCACCATCAAGGCCACGGTCCTCATCGAGACGCTGCCCGCCGCGTTCGAGATGGACGAAATCCTCTACGAGCTGCGCGAGCACTCGGCCGGCCTCAACTGCGGCCGCTGGGACTACATCTTCAGCTTCATCAAGACGCTCCAGTCCGACGACTCCGTGGTGCTGCCCGACCGTGGGCAGGTCACCATGGACAAGGGCTTCCTCAACGCCTACTCGCAGCTGCTCATCCAGACCTGTCACCGCCGGGGCGCGCACGCCATGGGCGGCATGGCCGCCTTCATCCCCATCAAGGGAGACACGGCCGCCAACGACGCGGTGATGGCCAAGGTCCGCACGGACAAGCTGCGGGAAGCGAAGAACGGCCACGACGGCACCTGGGTGGCGCACCCCGGCCTCGTGCCCATCGCGAAGGAGATCTTCGACGCGCAGATGCAGGGCCCCAACCAGGTGGCCAACAAGCGCGAGGACGTGCGCATCACGGAAGCGGACCTGCTCCAGGTGCCCTCCGGCACGCGCACGGAGGAGGGCCTGCGCCACAACATCCGCGTGGGCATCCAGTACACCGCCGCGTGGCTGGGCGGCCTGGGCTGCGTGCCCCTCTACAACCTGATGGAGGACGCGGCCACGGCCGAAATCTCCCGCGCCCAGGTGTGGCAGTGGATCCACCACGGCGCCACGCTGGATGACGGCCGCCCGGTGACGCAGGAGCTGTTCCGCAAGCTGCTCGCGGAGGAGATGGCGCAGATGGGCCGCGAGGGCGCCAACGAGCGCTACGGCCAGGCGCACATGGAGAAGTCCCGCGTCCTCTTCGAGCAGCTGTCCACCGCGCCCGCCTTCGAGGACTTCCTCACCCTGCCCGCCTACGAGGCGCTCGACGCGCGGGCCTGACGCTTTTTCCAACCCGAAGCACCGACGTCTTCTTCAACCCTTCACCGCAGCCCGAGGAGTCCTGGCATGTACGACGCGACGCCGACCACTTCTGATGCCTCCCCTCACGCGAAGCTCCATGCCCAGCGCTTCGAGGGAATCAAGCGCACCTACACCGAGAAGGACGTGGACAAGCTCCGGGGCTCCATCCGCGTGAGCCACACGCTGGCGGAGATGGGCGCCCGCCGCCTCTGGGAGCTGCTCCACACCGACGAGTACATCAACGCGCTGGGCGCGCTCACCGGCAACCAGGCCGTGCAGATGGTGCGCGCGGGCCTCAAGGCCATCTACCTCTCCGGCTGGCAGGTCGCCGCGGACGCGAACTCCGCGGGCCAGATGTACCCGGACCAGAGCCTCTACCCGGTGGACTCCGTTCCCAGCGTGGTGAAGAAGATCAACAACGCCCTGCGCCGCGCGGACCAGATTGACCACGCCGAAGGGCGTCATGACCGCAACTGGTTCGCGCCCATCATCGCGGACGCGGAGGCCGGCTTCGGCGGTCCGCTCAACGCCTACGAGCTGATGAAGGGCATGATTGAAGCGGGCGCCGCGGGCGTTCACTTCGAGGACCAGCTGGCCAGCGAGAAGAAGTGCGGCCACATGGGCGGCAAGGTGCTGGTGCCCACCAGCCACTTCGTGCGCACGCTGACCGCGGCGCGCCTGGCGGCGGACGTGATGGGCGTGCCCACGCTGCTCGTGGCGCGCACGGACGCGGACAGCGCCAAGCTCCTGATGAGCGACGCGGACGAGTACGACCACGCCTTCATCGACAAGGCGGCGGGCCGCACGGCCGAGGGCTTCTACCGCATCAAGGGCGGCCTGGAGTGCGCCATCGCGCGCGGCCTGGCCTACGCCCCGTACGCGGACCTCGTGTGGTGCGAGACCAGCACCCCGGACCTCGCGCAGGCCAAGGCCTTCGCGGAGGGCATCCACAAGAAGTTCCCCAACAAGATGCTCGCGTACAACTGCTCGCCGTCCTTCAACTGGAAGAAGAACCTGGACGACAGCACCATCGCGAAGTTCCAGCGTGAGCTGGGCGCCATGGGCTACAAGTTCCAGTTCGTCACGCTGGCCGGCTTCCACGCGCTGAACTTCTCGATGTACGAGCTGGCGCGGAAGTACAAGGACCGCGGCATGGCGGCCTACAGCGAGATGCAGCAGTCGGAGTTCGGCGCGGAGAAGGACGGCTACACCGCCACGCGCCACCAGCGCGAGGTGGGCACCGGCTACTTCGACCAGGTCGCCGAGGTGATCTCCGGCGGCAGCGCCAGCACCCTGGCCCTGCACGAGTCCACCGAGGCCCACCAGTTCTAGGCCCGGCGGATCCGTTCCAGGGGCTGTGAAGGCCTGAAGGCCGCGGCGTCCCAGGGGAAATTCCCCCGGGATTTCGCGGCCTTCGCCGTTCTCCCACCCAAAGAGGCAACTTCCGGGAGCCCTGGGCGATAATGGGGAGAACGAACTTGAAGCCCCACAGGCATGCCTTCGGGTGTGCCTGGGTTGAACAGGGGCCTTTTTGACGGGAGCCGCCATGAACCGCATCACGTCCCTCTCCGGTCCGCGGGTGCAGCCGGCCACGACGAACACCGCCTCCTCCGTGTCGGGCAGCCGCTTCGGCTCGCTGATGTCGGGCGCGGCCGCGCAGCCCAAGATGGGCGCGCAGGTCACGGGTGGCTCGGTGGTGTCGGCGGCGCTGGCGCAGATGGGGGCCACGCCGCACGGCGGGCTGGTGAACGCCTACACCGCGGGCGCCACCTCCACGCCGGTGAACGTCACGGGCCAGAAGCCCCAGCAGCAGCAGGCCGCGGCCTCGCAGACGGGCACGGAGCCCAAGAGCGAGGAGATGCAGGCCATCGAGGACCTGGCCATCATGTCGTCGGTGTCCCTGTCCCAGTCCATCCTGCACATGGGCGGCATGAAGCTGGACCTGGAGCGCGAGTAGTCCCGCGCCCCAGGCCGTCCTTCACAGCACTGACTTCATGAAGCCCTGGGGGAGACCTCAGGGCTTTTTCTTGTCGCTGTCGTCGCTGTACTGGTCGCGGATGCCGTCGTGCCGGTTCTTCGTGTCGTTCCAGGGCTGATCCACGTCGGAGCGCTGTCCGCCGTTCTGCCCGGTGACGTCGTTGAGCTCCTCGGCGCGGCCTTCCGCGGGCACCCGGTCGCCGTCCTCTTCCGGGTCCTTCTGCTTGCTTGGGTCCAGCGGGATGCCGGCGCTCTTCTTGAGGTATTCGTCCTTGGGGTCCATGCCGCCATTCCTCCCTTGAGCCCACAAGGTGGTGACGGAGTGCCGTTCCGGGAGCGGCCGGGCGGACAGGGGGCCCCTTCCTCAGTTGAGGTACTTCGGCTTCGCGGGACCCGCTGCGGCCGGCGCCTGGGCCTTCATCATCTCCAGGCCCTGGCGGGTGAGGACGAAGCGGACCACGCCGGAGCCGCGCTCGGTTTCGATTTCGGCCTCGAAGGCGGGCCCGGCGATGCCGCCCAGGGACACGTCCTTGCGCAGGTTGCTCACGCGGCCGGAGAGCATGTCCCCCGCCACCTCGCGTGAGCCCTCGCCGCGCGAGTACAGCTCGAAGGCGGCCTCGTGCAGCGTCATGGCCAGCGCCGGGGTGAGGGGCTGGGAGCTGAAGAGCACGGAGATGAGGAGCCAGTAAGGCGTCTGTTCAGCCATCGCGCGAGTGTAACGGGTGCGGCTAGCGGGCGCGCGGCTGTCTGCGGGCGGCGATGGCCTCCGCGAGCACGCCCTGCGCCCGCCAGTGGCCATACAGGCGCCCCTGGGACGCGAGGAAGTCCAGCCGCTGCTGGGTGCGCGCGTCCATGCGGCCCGGGGCCGCGTCGCGGTACGGCGTTCCGGGCAGCGGCATGAAGGTGTGGCCGTGCACGCGGGCGCCCAGGTCGGACAGCCGCTGCATGAGGTCCAGGGTGGCGTCCACGTCCGCGGGCTCCTCCCCGGGCAGGCCCAGGATGAAGTCCACGTTGGGCACGAAGCCGCCCTCCACCGCGAGCCGGGCCGCGCGCACCACGGTCTCCACGTCGTGGCCGCGCCGGGTGGCCTGGAGGATGCGCTCGGAGCCGGACTGGCCGCCGATGATGAGATTGTCATTGGCCACGTAGCGCTTGAGCAGCGCCAGGGCCTCCGGCGTGACGTGCTCCGGGCGCACCTCCGAGGGGAAGGTGCCGTAGTAGATGCGCCCGTCCGGGGCCATGGCCTCCGTCACGGCGGCGAGCAGTTCCTCCACGGCGGCCAGGTTCACGGTCTCGTCGGGGGTGCCGTAGGACAGGGACGTGGGGGTGATGAAGCGCAGGTCGCGCCGGCCCGCGCGGCGCAGCTCGCGGGCCCAGCGGGCGATGTTGGCGACGGTGCGGTGCCGGAAGCGCGCCTTGGACATGAAGGGCGTCTGGCAGAAGCGGCAGGCGTAGATGCAGCCCCGGGTGATCTCGATGGCGCCGAACTTCACGTGCTTCGCGGCGAACGGAGGGAAGTCGTCCAGGCGCACGCCCTCGCCGTGGCCGTGCTGCACGAGCTTGCCGTCCTTGAGGTGCGCGGTGCCGTGCGTGGTGCGCGGGTCCTCGCCCTTGAGGACGCGGGCCAGGAGGGCGCGCAGGGTGTGCTCGCCCTCGCCCACGGCGACGAGGTCGAAGCCGGCCTGGAGGGTTTGAAGCGTCTCCGCGGTGGCGTGCACGCCGCCCGCGATGCAGAGGACGTCGCGGCCCTCCAGCCGTTCGCGCACCCAGGTGAGCTCCTCCACGGAGGGGCCGAAGCTGGCGGAGTAGAAGGACCACGCGGCGACGACGGTGTCGCCCGCATCCACGCGTTCGCGCAGGGTGGTCAGCAGGTCCTCGCGGCTGCGAGGAAAGTGCAGTGACACGTCCGCGAGCGCGGGGTCCGCCTCCACGGCGCCGGCGAGCACGGTGAAGGCGTACTTGCCGGGGTACTGGTAGCTCAGGACGAGCGAGACCTTGCGAGGCGTCTGCGACATGGCGGCCGGGGATGATGCCACAGCGGGGTCAGAGGAAGCGGCGCTCCCACTGGCGGACCTCGGCTTCGGTGAAGTCGCCCCAGGCCCCCTTGTGCGCGTAGAGCCACGGCTCCAGCACACGGGACAGCTCGCGGTACGCAGGCAACGTGTCACCGGCCTCCAGGTCCCCGGCTTCGGGGACAGGCCCCAGGGACACCACCGCGCGGTCCGGGGACAGGGCTTCCACCTGCGTTGAAGGCGAGTGCAGCCGGGAGCGCAGTCCCTCCGTGCCGCCCAGTTCGTTCAGGACCGGGGGGCCCAGGAACGTGAGCCACGCGGGGGGACGGAGCTTCGTGCCCAGGTACAGGGCCAGCGTGTTCAGTCGATTCAGGTCAAAGCCCGGGTATCGCCGGGTCGCTTCATGAAGGCGCGGCGTGAGGGTCTTGGGCCAGGAGCCCAATTCAAGTGACAGCCCTGTGTGCCCCGAGTTCCACGGCAACTCGCGCCCCAGGTCGATGGCCAATGAGCGGATCCACTCCGGCCCACGTTCGTCCAGGAACTCAACGGGCAGATGGAACTCCAGAGCACAGCTATTCTCCCGGTCCTCAATCTCGAAGCCAGCAGCGGCCTTGCTACGCCCTTGGTATTTGAAAGCAATTCCCGTCACGGAGTCGGGGCGCTCGATCAGCTCGACCAGTGCAGAGGGTGCCAGCAGTCGCTGCCGTATGACGGCCTCCCCCTCGGAGTCCAAGGGCTGCCAGTCTCCCGAGTAGTCTACGTACCAGCCAAGCTGGCGCGGACTGATGGCCTGACGATAGCGCTCCAGTGCTCGCCACACAGCCGAGGCCATCAACTCGTGGGGCGGCCGCATGTAGAACGCGATGCTGATCCCCTCACGAAGGAGGACCACCCACTGGTCCTCGATGTCCATGCCTTCACGAATCCTTGGGATGGGTCCGGTCATGGCGTGACTCCATGGTTGGGAGATACCAGTTGGGGCACCTGCTCGCTCTTGAGAAGCTGCTGGTAGATCTCGCCCTGGTTTTTTGACGCGAAGAGGTGCCCGTCAGGGTAGGGATCCCATCGAGGAATATTGCTCACCGGGCACGGGAACTTGAAGTCGTAGACCCGCTGCACCTTCAGTGGATTTCCCAAAGCATGTAGCACCACGTCCGGCGCGATGGTCCCCGTGAGCAGGTGGAACAGTCCGTCCCGCAGCCATTGCGCGACCTCTTCCGGTTCCAACCACCGCGTCCGCCCGGTCTTCGCGTCCCGCAGGTAACGAGGCTCCAGGCTGAACCGGCCCGCATCCGTGGCCCCCAGCGCCCGCTGCACGCACTCCAATGCGGCCGCGTGCTTGGCCTCTCCCAGCTGCACTGCCCGGGTGATTTCCCGCCCGTTCGCGTCCACCACCTTCTCCTCGCAGACTTGACGATTCGTCCGCTTGCCCGGCCCCAGCAACCGCTCATTCACCTCGAAGTTCGCCTGCTTCGCGCACTCCGCGAGCACCCGCTCCACGCGGTCCACCTCCGCCGCTTCCCACAGGCGCATCACCGCGGCGGCCTGACCTGCCCGGGCCGCGGCCCTGGACAGCCACGGAAGGATGGCGTCCTGCCCCACCTGGGACGCGCACGCCGGGTTGCGCAGACACCCCGCCGTCGCGGAGTCCATCGTCGCCTGGGAGTAGCTTCGCGGCGCTCGCACCTCCGGTCCCGCGCACGCGGTCCACAGGAGGCAGCACAGCCACCACATCCACCGGGGAGGAGTCATCCCGCGCCTCCTTGCATGGAAGCGCGGACTCCTTCAACCCGCCTCCCGCCCCGGACGCACCGGAGCGGGAGGGTCCTTCACCTGCTTCAGCTCCGGCGGCGGCGCGCCTTCATCAGGCCCAGCAGTCCCAGCAGCGAGAACGCGGCCAGCGACCCGCCACCCGTGGAGCACCCGCCGTGGAAGTTCGTGTCGCCCTCGCCCTCGTCCAGCGGAGACGGCTTCACGCCCGTGCCCGTGCCCGCGTCCATGGACGTGCCCGCGTCCACCACCGGATCCGGATCCACCGGAGAACCCGCGTCCACCACCGGCTCCGGATCCACCGGCGAACCCGCGTCCACCACCGGATCCACGGGCGAGCCCGCGTCCACCGGCGTGCCCGCGTCCACCACCGGGTCCGGATCCGGCTGCACCGCCGGGAACACGTCCTCGCGGCTGGTCGCCTGGATCATCCCGTCGTGGTAGACGACGCCCACCGGCTTGATGCTGTCGTCCCGGTACAAGCCCAGCTTCAGGTAGTTGTTCTGGCCAGCGAACATCGTCATGGCCTTGGTCTTCTTCAGCACCTGAACGCCGTTGTGCCACAGCTCCACGTAGCCCACGGACGCGTCCGGGGACCACTTCACGTGGAAGATGAACTCCTGCCACACGCCGCGCTTGAGCGCCGTGTTCCACACCGTGCCGCTGTCGTTCAGCGACAGGCGGATGACCTCGCCCTTCACGAAGAACTCCACCGGCGGCGACCCGCAGCACCCGTCGTGGTGCCACTGCGTGAAGAGCTGCCACGCGTCCACGCTGGGGAAGTCGTTCGGGAACATCACCTTCCAGCGGTACCAGTACTCCGAACCCACCTTCTCGTTGCTCAGGTACACCAGCTCATTGCGGTTCCCGCTGGAGTTGATGGGGTCATCGCCCTGCTTCACCGTGGCCTTGAGGGCGTACTTCCCCTCCGAGACCGGGCTCGTCACCACCTGGAGCCGGTCCGAGCTCACCATCTGTTCCTTGCTGTACTGGGAACGGTTGCCCGTCTCGAAATCGCCCCGCCAGACGATTTCCGCCGCAGCGAGGCTCGGGAGCAGACAGACCACGAGCCAGAGGTGCAGTGCTTTCAATGAGGAATCCTTGGGGGAGGGTGAAGGCCTGATGCTTTGCTTTCAAACTTCGACAATGATTGGCCTTCATCATTCCCTGTCTTCATTCCGTCTCCAAACCATTCCCAGACGCCTGGCAACGGAGCATGCGGGCAGGCAGGCCCCTCTCCGGTTTGAAACATGTTTCACGACGGGAACGGGCCGCCCGTACCCACCGAGCGGACGGCAGAGCGGTGTCCTGAACGCAACGCGTCATTGACAAGGGAGCATGCAGGAGGCTGACGGGACGGGGGCGTGGTGTAAGGTCACGGGCCCTTCCGGCGCTCCCTTCCCGGGGCGCTCTTCAGCGTGCCCCAATGCTCGTGCTGCGAGACGTCCAGAAAACCGACCTGCCCGGCCTGAAGCGGCTTGCCGCGGTGCTGAACACGGTCAACCTGCCGAACAACGAAGAGACGCTCGAGGCCATCATCGACAAGTCGGTGAAGAGCTTCGCCGGCAAGGTGAAGGACCCGTTCGAGCGCGAGTACCTCTTCGTGCTGGAGGACGTGCGCAACAACCTCATCATCGGCACGTCGATGATCATCGCCCAGCACGGCACGTACGAAGCGCCGCACATCTACTATGAGGTGAGCGAGCGCGAGCACTACTCCGCCTCGCTGGAGCGGCACCTGCGGCACAAGGTGCTGTCCATCGCGTACAACTACGAGGGCCCCACGGAGATTGGCGGCCTGGTGGTGGACCCGCCCTACCGCGCGACGCCGGACAAGCCCGGCAAGCAGCTGTCCTTCGTGCGCTTCCTCTTCATCGCCATGCACCGGCGGCTGTTCCGGCCGCGCGTGCTGGCGGAGCTGCTCCCGCCGCTGCTCCCGGACGGGCGCAGCCTCCTGTGGGAGGCCTGCGGGAAGAAGTTCACCGGGCTCACCTACCTGGAGGCCGACCGGCTGAGCCGCCAGAACAAGGAGTTCATCAAGGAGCTGTTCCCCTCGTCGGACATCTACGCGTCGCTGTTCACGGACCGCGTGCAGAAGGTGCTGGGGGAAGTGGGCCCGGCCACGCGCGGCGTGCAGCGGATGCTGGAGCGGGTGGGCTTCCGGTACGTGGAGCGCATCGACCCGTTCGACGGCGGCCCGCACTTCGAGGCGAATACGGAGGACATCTCCCTGGTGCGCCGCTACCGCACGATGAAGCTGGCGGAAGAGGACTTCGAGCTGGTGGGAGACGACGTGCTGGTCGCCGCCGAGCGCGAATCCGGCCGCAACCGCTTCCGCTCCGTGCGCTGCCAGGCCCGGCTGGACAACACCGTCATCCACCTGCCCGCTCGCGCCAAGGAAATCCTGGAAGTGAAGCCCGGCGCGAAGCTGTCTGTCATTCCGTTCGAGTAGCGCGCACCACGCGCCAGTCTCCGCGCAGGAGCGACAACCAGCGCTCCCCGGCCTCCAAGCCGGGGCCGTCCGGAGGCACCAGGGCCAGCGCCAGGTGCGTGTCCGGGCGCACGGGGTCCAGGGACGTGGGGTCCAGGTCCAGGGTCCCGCCGCCCCGCAGCGCCACCCGCACCCAGGCGTGCGGCCGTCCAGCGCCGCCGTCCACCACCAGCAACCCGTGCACCAGCCCCACCCGCTGCCCCCGGGCGCGGGCCAGGGACGCGAAGCGCAGCGCGTGCGCCAGGCAGCCTCCTGCCTCGCCCTCCCCTCCCGAGCGCCAGTCCGCCGCCGTGGGCCCCTTGTCCGGGAAGGCCGCGTGCACCTTCGCGGACAGGGCCCGTGCGTCGGCCGGGGTCCACTCCGTCATGTCCGGCAGCCGCGCGGGGACCACCGGAGCGCGCGACGCCGCCTGCCCGCCTGGCACCAGCCTCAACGCCCCCTCGGTGCCGCCCTCCACGGGCACCCCTTCCGCGAACAGCTCCGGCGGTGCTCGCAGCCGCTCCCCGGGGGCTGCCCGCGTGAAGCGGGAGTCGCCCACCTCCAGCGCCTGGAGCTGGCCCTGGTCGTCGTAGCGGGCCTTGAAGCGTGAGCCCAGCATCGTGCCCTCGGCGGTGGTGGCGCTCCGAGCCGTGACGCAGTGGGGGCCCTCCTGGCCGGACAGCTCCTCGCGGCCCTTCACGCAGCCCTCGGGCGGCGGCCCGTGCCACAGCCACAGCGCCTGGGGCACCGCGTCCGCGCCCGTCACGCGCCCCGCGGCGTCCACCCGCAGCGTCACCTCACGCACGCGTTCGCCCGCCTGGCCGTCGCGCACGTGCAGGTGCCGGCTGGTGTACGTGAACCGCCCCGCCTCCAGCGACAGGCCCACCGTGCCCACCGGCACGCCCCGCCACGCGAAGACGTACAGGGCCGGACGTCCAGCCCCGGCAGCCCTGGGGGTCCCGGCGCCCGCGCTGGCGGGGATTCCCGGGAGCGCCAGCATGGCGATGGCGAAGAGGGCCTTCATGTCCCGTGAAGCATGCGTCGAATTGAGGACCGGCGCGAGAAGGCGGGTTAGCGTCCCCCCGTCCATGGGCGCCAAACGGTACCTCTTCTCGTTCGGGCTGGCGGCGGCCCTGGTCTCCGCACTCATCCTGGGCTTCGTGTTGTATTGGGTGACGGGCAAGCCGGATGACACGGCCGGCTGGGCGGTGCTGCTGCTCGGCGTGCCGTTCCTCTGGCTCACTGGCAGCTACCTGTCGTGGTTCCGCTTCGCGTCGATGCGCCGTCGCGAGCGGCGCGACCTGATGTCCCGGCTGGCGGAGGGCGACCTCACCACGCCCATCCACACGGGCTTCGAGGGCCAGGAGGACCTGCGCCGTCTCATCCTGTCCCTGCGCCGCGCCATGTCCCAGGTGCAGCGCGTGACGAGCAACCTGCACCGCACCGGCAACGGCGTGAGCGACCAGGCCCGCATGCTGCTGGAGGCCGCGCGCCGTCAGGGCGGCGCCGTGGAGCGCACGCTCTCCGCCGTGGGCGGCAACGGCACCAGCCTCCAGGTGGCCATCAAGCGCGTGCAGCACATTGAAACCTTCGCGCACGAGACGACGGGCGCCCTGCTGGAGATGACCGAGCGGCTGCACCAGGTGGTGGACGGCCTGGAGACCGTCAACGACTTCAGCCAGCGCACCAGCGGCCTCACGCAGGCGATGACGGAGCGCCTCACGCACATCGCCGCGTCGGGTGACGAGCTGGGCCGCTTCGCCTCCGAGGCGGAGGACTTCGTCGCGCTGGTGGAGGGCGGCATCTTCGCCGTGCGCCGCCGCGCCATGGAGACCAACAGCATGGCCGTCGCGGTCACCACCACCGCCCAGCGCGGCGAGGCGCTGGTGGGCGACAGCGTGCAGGGCATGTACCGGGTGGAGGAGACGGTGCGCAAGGCGGCCGAGCTGATGGAGATGCTCGGCACGCGGTCGCTGGAGATTGGCCGCATCGTGGACGTCATCCAGGAGATCGCCGACCAGACGAACCTCCTGGCCCTCAACGCCGCCATCATCGCCGCGCAGGCGGGCGAGCACGGCCGCCCCTTCGGCGTGGTGGCCAACGAGATCCGCAGCCTCGCGGAGCGCACCACGCGCTCCACGCGCGAGATTGGCACCATGGTGACGGGCATCCGCGACGCGGTGGAGACCGCCGTGGCGCTGGTGCAGGAGGGGCGCGAGCAGGCCACCGCGGGCGTGGCCCTGGGCGACCGCGCCTCCGAGGCCCTGAGTGAGATTCGCGCCATCACCCAGCGCACCTTCGCCGCCGTGGAGGCCACGGTGATGGAGACGCAGCAGCTGGAGGCGCAGGGCGCCACCGTCGTGGAGGCCAGCAAGCGCGTGGCCCGGCGCGTGGAGGACATCACGCGCATGGCCATCGAGCAGTCCGGCAACGCGCGGGACCTGGTGCGCCAGATTCAAGAGATGTCGCGCGTGGGCCAGAGCGCGGGCCAGAAGGCGGAGTCCCAGGCGCGCACGGGCCGCGACCTGTCCGAAGCGGTGATGCGCCTGAGCGCGGCCATTGAGGAGCTGCGGGCCGCGCACCAGGTGCTCACCCGGGGCGACGCGTCCATCCGCGAGGAGATCGCCCAGGTGCGCGAGGACGCGCGCCGGGTCATCCGCATTGGCGACGGGCTGGACCGCACGGTGGACCAGCTGGGCCACGAGACAGCCAGCCTGGAGGCGGAGGTGTTCCGCTTCCAGCTGCCCCGGGCGCGGCCGGGTGGCACGCTGCGCGTGGGCTTGCATCAGGCGGGCTCGCTGCGCTCGCGGCAGGTCGTGGATCCGCTGTTCAGCGTCGAGAACCAGATGACGGAGCTGACGGCGTGCCTCTTCTCCTGCCTCGTGCGGCTGGAGGACGGCATGCTGGTGCCCGACCTGGCCGAGCGCTGGGACGCGGACCCGTCCGCGCGCCGCTACCGCTTCTACCTGCGCCGGGGCGTCACCTTCCACGACGGCACCCTGCTCACCGCGCAGGACGTGAAGCGCCACCTGGAGCGGTTGATGGACCCGGCGCTGCGCTCACCGGACCGCAGCCTGCTGGAGGACGTGGAGGGCGCACGCGAGTACTCCAGCGGCCTGGCGCGCGAGGTGACGGGCATCGAGGTCCTGGACGAGGGCACGCTGGAAATCCGGCTGCGCGAGCCCAAGGCGTTCTTCCTCCAGCTCATGGCGCTGACGGCCACGGCGGTGGCGAAGGTGGACCCCGCGGGGAAGCTGGTGGGCACCGGCCCGTTCCGCGTCGTCGGCATGCAGCCGGACCGGATGGTGCTGGAGCGCAACGCCACCTACTGGCGCGGCGGGATTCCGCTGCTGGACCGGCTGGAGTTCGTCATGTCGGACACGCGGCCCCAGGCGGTGCGGCAGCTGTTGGACGGACAGGTGGACCTCGTGTCGTTCCTGCACGTGGAGCACACGGAGGCCAAGGGGCTGGAGGCGCACCAGGTGGTGACCAGCACCACGCCGTCCACGGCGTTCCTGGGGCTCAACCTGAACGAGGCGCCCTACAACGACGTGCGCGTGCGGCGGGCGCTGCGCGCGGGCATGGACATCCCGGCCGTGGTGGAGCAGTTCCACCCGGGCGCGCGCGTGGCGCGCACGTTCACGCCGCCGGAGCTGCTGGACGGAGCCCAGGAGCTGGGGCCCTCGCCGGTGCCGGACCTGACGCTGGCGGAGCGGCTGTTGCGCGAGGCAGGCGTGCGGCGGTTGCAGCTCACCCTGCACCACCCGGTGGGCCGCGACACGTCCGCGGAGGACGCGGTGCTCTTCCGGCCGATGATTCAAGCGGGCCTGCTGGAGCTGCGGCACGAACAGATGCCTCCAGAGGAGTACCTGCCGCGCCTGCGCGAGGGGAAGGTCCCCGCCTTCCGCACGCTGTGGCTGGCGGACTTCCCGGACGCGGACGCGTTCCTGCACTTCCTGCTCAACTCCAGCGCGCAGACGGTGTACCCGCTGGGCTACCGCAACCCGGAGCTGGACCGGCTCACCGCGGAGGCGCGCGTGTCCATTGACCCGGAGCTGCGCGCACAGCTCTACAAGCGCGCGGAGCAGCTGGCGCGCGAGGACTGCCCGCTCATCCCGCTGTACCACGACCGCACGCACGCGGCCGCGGCGGCGTCCGTGCAGAACCTGCGGCTGCACCAGACCCCGCCGCAGGTGCGCTTCGAGGACCTCTGGGTGGACCCGGCCGTGATTGGCTAGGTCACGGCCCCCACTCTTCATCTAGGAGCAACCATGGCGAGTACTCACATCAAGTGCAAACGAGGGCTCAACCTGCATGCCGTCGAGCCCTCGATCTACAACTCGGGCTATTGGGATTTCTCGCCTGAAGAAGCAGCTCAGCTCGTGGGCGGAACGATCTATCTCCACGAGAGCAAGGCGAAGCGTTCGTACTTCGGTGGGACAGTGCTCTCGTACGAGATCGTCGAGGTTCCCGAGAAGGCGCACGCTCAGCGCATCATGTTTCGGATCCAATCCACGGCTGAAGCGAAGGACAAGGAGTGGCGAGGCGCGAACCACGGCCGAGCCTGGACGGGCGGGGTTCTTCCCTAGGCACTGGTCCGATAGATCATCGAGCCCCAGGCCATATTGATTCAGGGCACGGCCCGGCGAGTTCCAGCGGGGCCGGCGTTGCGCTGGGGCCAACCTCGGGACTCAGCGCGCCCACCGACCGGATAGGACTCCAGGAACCAGACGCCGTCGCGGCGCAGGGCCACGTGCAGCAGGTCCCCCGCGAACACCGCGCCCGCGACCTCCACGCGGCCCTTCAGGGAGCACTGATTGACCTTGTTGCCGAAGGCAATCCACTCCAACCACGCCTGACGCTGACCGTTCGGCAGCACCGCGTCCGCGAGCACGCCCACCGTGTTCTGCTCCAGCAGCGCGGCTTCATGGAAGGTGCCGGGAAGCAGCGGCGCGGGCAGCACGTCCACCTCCGAGAGGAAATGGCCGTCATCGGAGCTGAAGGAGCGCAGCACCGTGCGCAGCTCCGCGCCCACGCAAGGCGTGCCGTCCGTGTGGTCGCACGCGAGCGCCAGTGCATGGCCCACCGTGCCTCCGGGGGACATCAGTACGGGCTCGGCCAGCGGGGACAGCGTGCGCGTGCCCGCGTCCCAATCCAGTTCACCGAGCACGCCTCCATCCGTGTCCACGAAGGCGCGCGTGCCCACGAGCAGCCGCCCCGACGCGAGCGCCAGTGACGGCGCACCCCCTGGAACACCGGAACCGAGCGCTTCGAGGCTCAGCGATGCGGGGCCTCCGTTCTCGAGGGCAGCCGGACCGCCATCCGTGTTCGGCTCAACCGGGGGTGCCCGGTCCGTGAAGGCCAGCCGTCCATCCCACGGCGTGTAGAGGTACGCGCCGCGCGCGTCGTCCACGGCGAGCCTCGCGGCTCCTCCGCCGTCCTCCTCCGGACCCATCGCCAGCGGCACTCCCGCGTCCGCGCTCAGCACCACCAGCCGGGAGCGCAGCGGCTCCGTGCCCGCGTCGCCACTCCACGTGACGTACGTCAGCACGTCGCCTTCCTTCGTCAGCGCCACCCTGCCCGCTCCCGTGCCGGGCACGCCCTCCGGTGACCCTCCATCCAGCGCCGCCTCGGAGAGCGCCAGCGACGTGCGCCAGCGCAGCTCGCCCACGCCCCGGGGCGCGTAGGCCTCCAACGCTTCCGGCGCGAGCACCACCACGCCCGCGTCCGACGCCGCGAGCAACGTCCTCGCGCCTCCGTCCACATAGGGCGACTCGTAGCGCAGCAGTCCGCCCTTCTCCGTGTACGCGGCGAGCCAGCAGCCCGCGTCCTCCCCGCACACCGACACGTAGACCGTCCCGTCGTCCACCAGCAGCACCGGCCCACCGTCCTCCGCGACGGGCGCCCCGCCCAGCTCCGCGCTGAAGTCGGACTCCAGGTCGCCCGCGTCCGGGCGCATGCACTCGCCCGCGCTGCACTTGCCCTCGTCCTGGCAGGGCGTGGCGGGCGCGCACACAAAGCCGTCCGGCGGCGTCACCGTCCGGCACGTGCCGCTGAAGCAGACCTGCGCCGCCTTGCAGCTCACCGCGCCGCAAGGGCTGAAGTCCGCCACGTCCACCTCCTGGCAGCCCTCGTTGCGGTCGCACACGCCCACCTTGCAGGGGTTGCTCGACGCCGGGCAGACGACGTCCGCCCTCACGCAGCCCTGCGTCGGAGAACAGCTGTCCACCGTGCACGGGTTGTCGTCATTGCACGTGCGCGGCTGCCCCACGCAGGCGCCCGCCTGGCAGCGGCCGTTCTCCTGGCAGCGGCTGCTGGGGATGCACGACGCGCCGTCCTCCAGCGGTGATTCAATGCACTGGCCGGACTCCAGGTCGAAGCGCGAATCGGTGCACTCCCCCTGCGGCAGGCACGGCAGCGGACGCACGCCCACGCCGGTGAGCTTCACCTTCGCCGTGGTGCGCCCAGCGGTGAGCACCAGCTCGCCCTCCACCGGCGTGTTGCTCGCGGAGAACAGGATGTCCACCGTGCCCGTGCCGCTGCCCCCGACGACAATCTGGGACACGACGACGAAGAAGGGCGCGTCCGTCACCGCCTCCACCTGCACGCCCGCGCGGCCCGTGGCCACCAGCGTCAGCGAGCGGCGCACCTGGGTGCCCTCCAGCACCCGGCCGAAGTCCACCACCTCGTCCTGCGGCCGGAAGCTGGCGCTCGCACCGCCCAGGTTGGGGTCGTCGCCACAGCGGCACCCACCCACCAGGACGAGCAACACGAGCAGCCACCAGCGAGCACGGGCGCGGAACATGCCCCCGACTCAACCGCGCCACCCCGGGCCCGCGCAACGTGCCTGCGGCTCCGGCACGCTGGCCCCGCACATTTCCCTGCCCGGCCGGGCCCGCTACGGTTCCACGGCGGACTCACGCCGCCGCGTCAGCGCCCGCACGCCAAACCCCAGCGCCGCCACCACGAGCAGCCCGATGACGGCGTACTGGTAGCGCGACACCAGCACCGTCAGCCGCTCCAGGTTTCCGCCCACGGCCATGCCCAGCGCCAGGATGAGCCCGCTGTGCGCCAGCGCGGACACGGCGCCCAGCACCAGCGCGTTGAAGCGCGGCACGCGCGCCGCCCCCGCCGCGATGAAGATGACGCCCCGGATGCCCGGCAGGAACCGGTTCACCAGCAGAAGCCAGGGCCCCGCGTGCCGCATCCGCGTCTGCACCTGCGTCAGGCGCGCGTGCGTGAGGCCGAAGAAGGAGCGCTGCGGATTCGCCTCGAAGCGCCTCGCCAGCCACTGGCCCACCGCGTAGTTGATGAACGCGCCCAACACGCTGCCCGCCGTCACCACCGCGAGCACCAGCCACCAGGGCTTCTCCCCGCGCACGGCGTAGATGCCGCCCATGAGCACGATGGTGTCCCCGGGGAACGGCGGCACCACGTACTCCAGCATCGCCGCCACGCCGAGCACCAGGAACCCGAACGGCCCCAGCGTCCCAATCAGCTTGTCGACGTGCTCGATCCACATCCGCGCGGTGCCCTCCAGGCCCGGGAAACGCCTCGCGCGAGACTTAAGTCGCATCCCCGCCCGGCGGAACCCGGGAACCGCACCGTCCGCGCGGCGGTGAACAGGGCCGGGCCGCCCGGTCCAGGAGGCCTGAAGCTCCTTGCCCGACGAAACCCGCGCCTTCCCTCCACCCGCGAGGGGGGACACGCGCGGGCCGGGGCTGCCCCCCAG
>NZ_RAWK01000007.1 GCF_003612165.1 Corallococcus aberystwythensis
GCCCCCAGCATCGTCGCGATTCCCCGGCCCGCGCCCCGCGTCGCTCCCGCGACCAGGGCAACCTGTCCCTCGAGTGGCTTCATGTTCGTGCTCCCCTTTCACGCGCCACCTTGCACGCCCAATCCTGACAACCCCTGTCATGATTCCAAAGCCAGGCTGCACGTCTCCCCACGGCCGGAGGGCCCATGCGCGCGGATCGCCTCGTCCACCTGTTGATGCGCCTCCAGGCCCGGCCCCGCAGCACCGTGGGCGAGCTGGCGCGCGAGCTCCAGGTCTCCAGCCGCACCGTGCACCGGGACCTGGACGCGCTCTCCACCGCGGGCGTCCCCGTGTACGCCACACGCGGAGCGACGGGCGGCGTGGCGCTGATGGAGGGCTGGCGCACGCAGCTGACCGGCCTCACCCGCCCGGAGCTCCAGGCCCTGGCCACGGTGGGAGCCCCCGGAGCCCTGGACGACCTGGGCCTGTCCACGCCGCTGCGCACGGGCCTGGTGAAGCTGGCCGCGGCCCTCCCCGCGCTCCAGCAGCCCGCGTTGGAGCACGCGCGCCAGCGGCTCCACGTGGACGCCTCCGGCTGGTTCACCGGCCGCGAGCCCCTGCCGCACCTGGGCAAGCTGCGCGACGCCGCATGGCAGGACCGCCGCGTGTCCCTGAGCTACCAGGACTTCGACGGCGCCCGCTCCCGCCGGACGGTGGACGCCTACGGGCTCGTCATCAAGGCGGACCGCTGGTACCTCGTCGCCGGGACGGACAAGGGCCCCCGCGTCTTCCGGGGCGGGCGCATTGGCGACGTGCGCCTGAGCCCCCAGGGCTTCACCCGCCCCCACGGCTTCGACCTGCCCGCGTTCTGGAAGGACTGGTGCGCGAAGTTCGCCGTGGAGCGCCCCCGCTACGACGTCACCCTCTCCTGCACCCAGGAAGGCGAAGCGGCGCTCAGGAAGCTGCGTCCCCCGGCCGACGGTGAGCGCCTGGACAGGGCGCCCGCGGCACGCGGTGGGAAGCGGAAGGTGACGCTGGACTTCGAGCGGGAGGCCATCGCGGTCTCCCAGCTGTGCGAAATCGGGGCGGGCGTGGAGGTGCTCGCCCCGGAACCGCTGCGCCAACGGCTGGCCGCGCTGGCGGCCTCACTCCAGGCGCTCTACGGCGGGCCCGGCCAGCAGAGGCCGGGCCGCCGTGCCCGCTAGAAGTGCAGCGGGTGACCCAACGTGGCCTCGGCGCCCTCGTGCATGATTTCCGAGAGCGTCGGGTGCGCGTGGATGGTGTGGGCCAGCTCCTCGGTGGTGATCTCCAGCTTCATCGCGACGCAGGCCTCGGCGAGCAGCTCCGTGGCGTGCGGCCCGATGATGTGGATGCCCAGCACCTCGTCGTACTTCCGGTCGGAGACGATCTTGATCATGCCGATCGACTCGTTGGAGATGGCCGACTTGGTCACGGCGCCGAAGGGGGCGATGCCCACCTTCACGTCGTAGCCGCGCTCCTTGGCCTTCTTCTCCGTGAGGCCCACGGACGCGACCTCCGGGTAGCAGTACGTGGCGGACGGGGTCAGGTCGTAGTTGATGGGCTGCGGGTTCTTCCCCGCGATGTGCTCCACCACCATCACGCACTCCGCGCTGGCCATGTGCGCCAGCATCGGCGTGGGGATGACGTCGCCAATGGCGTAGACGTTGGGCTCGCTGGTGCGGCACAGCGTGTCGACCTTGATGAAGCCGCGGTCCACCTGGACGGCCGTCTTGTTGAGGCCCACGTCCTCGGTGACGGGCGAGCGGCCCACCGCCGACAGGAGGATTTCAGCCTCCAGCGTCTTCGTCTCGCTGCCCACCGTCATGGTGACGCGCACGCCGTCCGCCGTGTGCTCCACCTTCTCCACCTTGGCGCCCGTGTGCACGTCGATGCCGCGGCGGCGGAAGATCTTGTCCAGCTCCTTGGAGACGTCCGCGTCCTCGATGGGGAGCAGCGCGGGCATGTACTCCACGATGGCCGTCTTGCTGCCCACGTGGTTGAACACGGAGGCGAACTCGCAGCCCACCGCGCCCGCGCCCAGGACGATGATGCTCTTGGGGATGCGGTCGATGCCCAGGATGGAGTCACTGTTCATCACCCGCTTGTGGTCCACCGCCACGTTCGGCAGGGACTTGGGCACGGAGCCCGTGGCGACGATGATGTTCTTCGTCTCCAGCGTCTGCTTGGAGCCGTCCTCCGCCGTGACCTCCACCTTGCCCTTGCCGGCAATGCGGCCGTGGCCCTTCACCACGGTGATCTTGTTCTTCTTCATCAGGAAGTCGATGCCGTTGGCACCCTTGGTGACGACCTTGTCCTTGTGCTTCTGGGCGTTGGCCCAGTTCACGGTGGGGTTCGCCACGTCGATGCCGAAGTCGGACGACTCCTTGATGTGGTGGAAGAGGGACGCCGTCCACAGCAGCGACTTGGTGGGGATGCAGCCGCGGTGCAGACACGTGCCACCCAGGCGCTTGTCCTTCTCGATGATGGCCGTCTTCAGCCCGAGCTGGGCCGCGCGGATGGCGCCCACGTAACCGCCAGGACCCGAGCCGATGATCACCACGTCGAAAGTCTCAGCCACACACGCCTCCGGTCATTTTTGCGGATGGAACTCGCGGGCGCTGATAACCCCCGGTCCCGGTTGGAATCAAGGAGTTTGCTCGTGCGTCGCTTCCCGCTCCACACGCTTCTCTTGATGCTAGTAGCGCTGCTGGCGTTCGCGCGCCTCTATTACGTGTCGCATCAAACCCCGCCCGCTCCGGCCCCCGGGAAGGCGCCGGGCGCGGCCCCGGTGAGGATCACCCCGCCCGACCTGGGCCCCGCCGCGTGCCGGGGCCTGGACGCCGTCCTGGGAGACCTCCTCCAGTCCGACGGTGGCACCGGGACGGATGCCGGGACCGCCTGGAGCGATGCGCGCCGCCAGCTCGGCGACTGCCCCACCCCTCCGGCCGCCGCCTGCGCCAGGGGCCCTGCCCTGGCCTCCCGCGCGCCCGTCACCGCGAAGGACGGGCTGCCCCGGGAGCTGCTCGCCACCCTGTGCGAGCGCTGTGCGCCGGCTGACAATCCCTGCGGCCGGGCCGTGGCGCACGCGCTGCAGGAAGCCGCGCAACGAGGCAACCCGGCCCTGCAGGAGGCGACCTGGAACCTGGAGCACGCGGGGCCCGCCCTGGGCACGGCCTGCCAGGAGCTCGTGCGCCAGGCCGTGGGCCCCGCGGCCGTGACGGGCTCGGACCTGGAGCCGCAGCTGCTGGCGCTCACGGAGGCGCTGGCGCCCACGTGCGTGAAGACGGGGCAGCTGCCCGCGCCGCTCCTGAACGCCGCGGCGGTGCAACAGGCCTCACGCGCCCCCCTGCTGGCGACGCTCAATCGAGAAGGCGTGGTGGAGACGAAGCCCGTCGAACCGGATCAGCACACAGGGCCCGGGGACGCGTTCCGCGCGTTCGACCGGGACGAGCTGTCCGGAGTGAAGCTGCCCATGGCGGGCTCGGGCAAGGACGGCGCGCTGCGGCTGGGGTACGCGCCGTCGTTGAAGCACGTCGTGTCGTTCCAGGTGCGGGCCACGGGACCGGGCTCGCTGCGGGCACACGTCCGCGCGCCGGACGGCGTGGGGCATGCGGGGCCGGAGGGCACGGGCTTCTTCGTGGACCCCACCGTCTGCCGCTTTCACGGCACGGGCAGGTGGGAGATCTGCAAGCCCGCCGTCCCCCTGCTCGACGTGGACGCAGTGAGCGTCCTTCCGGAGCGGCCGGGCGTGGAGCTGAAGGAACTGGAGATCATCGGCGCCCGGTAGGCTCGGGCGCCATGACGCACGCGGCGTCGGAGGGGACTCCGACGTCGCCCGCGTGGGTCTTCAGGCGATGAGGCCGCGGTCGCGCGCCTGGCGGAAGATGGAGGACGCGTCCTTCTTCAGCGCGGTGGAGACGTCCTTGACGATGGCGTCCGCCGACTTGGCGACCGACAGGTAGTTGTCGAACGTGCGCGTGAGGATGAGCACGCCCGAGATGATGACTCGCTGGAGGTTGTGCTGCAGGTCCGTGCCCTCGTAGACGAGCCAGGACTGCTCACAGTAGCGGCGGCCCTCGGCCACCATCTGGTTCAGGTGCGCGCGCTCGGTCGCGTCGGGAACCTTCGCCTTGGGGCTGATGGACGCGATGTAGAGAACGTTCTGCCCCAGCCGCTGCGTCGCCTCCTCCATCTGCGCCATGATGGCCTGGACGTCGTCCTTCGTCGGCGGGTTGTGCCAGCGCGAGAACAGGACGCGGTCGATGAGTTCGGATTGGTACGTGGCAGACACGAAGCCTCCGGGATGCGAACGCTGATGACGACGGGGCCGCTTCGTCGGGCACGGCCCGCGTTGCAGGCCGGAATCTGTACCAGGATCGCAGAGGCGGTTGAAGAGTAGCGGACACACGCCTGCACCTTTGGGGCGCCTGTGTGCCAGCCACGCTGTGAGGATGCAGTGCGACTGAACAACTCCGCCTGGGTCGCAACCGACACGCCGGTCAATCCGGGGAGTTCAGGGCGATTTCGGACGTGCACGGGCGGCCAGCACGGCCTTCACGTCGTCCAGCGACAGGCCCAGGGGACGCACCGCGACGAGCACATGGTAGAGCACGTCGGCTGCTTCCTCGGCGGCCCGGTGCGCATCCGCGTCCGCGCAGGCGGTGACGAGCTCCGCGGCCTCCTCCCCCAGCTTCTTCAGGCGCAGGTTCCGGTCCTCCAGGAGGCGCCGGGTGTAGCTGGGCTTCGCGCCCTCGGGCGCAGGCGCTGACGCGCGGGCGGCGAGCGTCGCGTCCAGGTGCGCGAGCGCGTCCCAGCGGCCCTCGCCGAAGCAGGTCTCCTCGCCGGTGTGGCACGCGGGGCCGGCCTTGCGCACGCGCGCGAGCACCGCGTCGCCGTCGCAATCCGCGGAGAGGGAGACGACCTGCTGGGTGTTCCCGCTGGTGGCGCCCTTGTGCCAGAGGCCGCGCGTGCGGGAGCGGTAGTGCATCTCGCCCGTGGCGAGCGTGCGCTCCAGGGCCTCGCGGTCGGCGTGCGCCACCATCAGGACGTCGCCGGTGCTCGCGTCCTGCGTCACCACGGTCACCAGTCCCTGGCCCTTGTCGAAGTCCAGCTTGGAGAGGTCCAGCGTCATGACGGGACTCCCGTGCGAAGGACTTCGCGTACGCGCTTCGCCAGCGCCGCGTTGGTGGCGATGCCGTCACCGCCGAACGCCGTGCGCGTGCCCTTCCAGTCGGTGAACACGCCGCCGGCCTCCTCGATGATGGGCTGCAGGGCCGCCGCATCCCAGGGCGACAGGCCTTCATCCACCATGACCTCCGCGCGGCCGGTGGCGACGAGGAGGTAGCCGTAGCAGTCCCCCCACGTGCGGGAGAGGGACGCCTGCTGGGACAGCTCCCGCCAGGCCGCGCCCTTCGCGGGGTTCTGGAGGAAGCGCTCGTCGGTGACGAGCACCACGGCCTGGGCCAGCGAGTCCTGCTCCGACACGCGCGCTGCGGATCCATTCCAGAAACAGCCCAGGCCCGGGGACGCGACGACCAGCTCGTTCACCGCCGGGAAGTAGGCCGCGCCCGCGAGGATGGTCTCCCCTTCCGCCACCGCGACCAGCGTGCCCCACAGCGGCACGCCCCGGATGAACGTCTTCGTGCCGTCGATGGGATCCAGGATCCACCGGCGCTTCGCGCCCGGCCGCGACTCGCCGAACTCCTCGCCGAGGATGCCGTCCTCGGGGAAGCGCGCCTCCAGCCACTCGCGGGCGGTCCATTCAGCGGTGCGGTCCGCCACCGTCACGGGGGTTCCGTCGCTCTTGGTGTCCACGGCGATGCCGCGCCGGAAGAAGTCCAACGCCACGTCACCGGCCTTGCGCGCCACGTCGGCGGCGGCCTCCATCAAGTCTCGCGGGTCCGCGTTCATGTCGTGCTCCGGATGGCGATGCCGTTGTCTTGCAGCAGGGACTTCAAGGCGCTGACGGTGGTGAGGCCGTCGTGGAGGATGCCCGCCACCAGGGCCGCATCCGCCGCGCCCAGCGTCAGGGCATCGCGCACGTGCTCCGCGCGGCCCGCGCCTCCGGACGCGATGACGGGCACGTCCACGGCCTCCGCCACCGCGCGCGTCAGGTCCAGGTCATAGCCCGTGCGCGCGCCGTCCCGGTCGATGCTGGTGAGCAGCACCTCGCCCGCGCCGCGCCGGACGCACTCCTTCGCCCAGGCCACGGCGTCCAGGCCGGTGGGCCGCCGGCCGCCGTGCGTGTAGACGCGGTAGCGGTCTCCCTCCCGCTTCGCGTCGATGCTGGCGACGACGCACTGGGCACCGAAGCGCTCCGCGCAGCCGGTGAGCAGCTCGGGCGTGGCCACCGCCGCGGAGTTGATGCTCACCTTGTCCGCGCCGGCCCGCAGCGCGCGGCCCACGTCGTCCACGGTGCGCACGCCTCCGCCCACCGTGAGCGGGATGAAGAGGTGCTCGGCCGTGCGCTGGACCAGGTCCCACAAGGTCTGCCGCTCCTCGGCGCTCGCGGAGATGTCCAGGAAGGTGACCTCGTCCGCGCCCGCCTCTTCATAGCGGCGCGCCAGTTCCACCGGGTCGCCCACGTCGCGCAGGCCCTCGAACTGGACGCCCTTCACCACGCGCCCGCCCTTCACGTCCAGGCAGACGATGATCCGTCGGCGGAGCATCACTTCACCTCCAGGGAGACGCTGCCCTTCATGCTGAAGACGACGCCGGAGTCCACCATCGCGTCGCGCAGCGCGAGCCCCAGCGCCTTGAAGGCCGCCTCGGTGAGGTGGTGGCTGTCCTTCCCACGAAGCACGCGCAGGTGGAGCGTGATGCGCGAGTGTTCGCAGAAGGAGCGCATCCAGTGCTCGTACAGCCGGTTCTTCAGCGGGCCCCGGTAGTAGAAGCGCCCGCCCGCGTCCAGGCACGCCTGCACCAGGGCGTCATCCATGGGCAGGGTGCGTTCGCCGTAGCGCGCCGCGGTGGCGGGGATGACGCGCTGGACGGCGGTGCCCAGGGTGATGGCCACGTCCTCCATCAGGTGGTGGCGCAGGTCGCCCCGAGCGCGCAGGGTCAGGTCCAGCCCCGCGTAGCGCGCGAAGGTGGCGAGCATGTGGTCGAAGAACTTGAGGCCCGTGTCCACGCGGGCCACGCCTGAACCGCGCGCCAGCTCCACCGTGACCTGGGTCTCCTTCGTTTCGCGGACGACCGTGGTGACCGTGCTCATTGTGTGAACTCCCGCGCGACCGCGCGCGCATCCAGCCGTCCTGTGTAAAGCGCCATGCCCACCACCGCCCCGTGCGCGCCCACCTTCGCCAGCGCACGCAGGTCTTCCAGCGTCGTCACTCCTCCAGAGGCATGGAGCCGGTGCCGGCTCGAACGGGCCACCTCCTCCATCAGGGGAAGGTCCACGCCACCCAATTGCCCTTCCTTGTGCACCGCCGTGACGAGCAGCCCGCCCAGCGGCAGCGGCTCCAGCGCGGACAGCACGTCGCGGATGTCCCGCGCGCTGCCAGCCGTCCAGCCCCGCGTCACGACCTCGCGGCCCTTCACGTCCGCGGCGACCACGACACGGCCGGGGAAGCGCTCCGCGACCTCGGTGAGCCAGGCCAGGTCCTCGATGGCGCGGGTCCCCACGACGACCGAGGACGCGCCGCCCGCGAGCACCGCCTCCACGCGCGAGACCTCGCGAACACCGCCGCCGACCGTGAACGTGAGGCCCGGGGCATGCGACACCAGCCGGGCCACCACGTCCGCGTTGGAGCCCTTGCCCAGCGCCGCGTCCAGGTCCACGACGTGGAACGTGCGGAAGCCCAGCGCGAGCCACTGCTTCAAGGCGTCCAGCGGATCATTCACGCGCACGCGCTCCGCCTCGTAGGAACCGCCTACGAGCTGCACGCATGCGCCCTCCCGCAGGTCGATGGCCGGGATGGCGATCATGAGGCCACCTCCTGGAGGAACGCCTGCACGAAGCGCACGCCCGCGTGGGAGGACTTCTCCGGGTGGAACTGCACGCCCAGCACGTTGCCGCGCCGGACGGACGCGGGGAACCGGTCGCCCTCGTGGGTCGTCCAGCCCACCACCTCGCGCGACTCCACGGCGCGGCACACGAAGCTGTGCGCGTAGTACACGGTGGCCGACCCCGCGGACTTCAGCGCCCGGTCTTCCTCTACATCGTTCCATCCAATCTGAGGGACCTGCCGCGCGGCCAACCGGGTCACCCGGCCCGGGAAGTAACCGAGTCCCTGCCCTGCCCCTTCGTCGCTCTCCTCGAAGAGGAGCTGCATGCCCAGGCAGATGCCCAGGCAAGGCAGGCCCGCGTCGAGCGCCTTCCGCATCGCCTCGCGTCCCGGAGCCAGCCGCGCCGCCGCGGAACCGAACGCGCCCACGCCGGGCAGCACCAGGACGTCGGTGTCCAGCGCGCGCAGCGGATCCTCCTGCACGCGCACGTCCGCGCCGGGCGTGGTGGCCAGCGCCTTGATCAGCGAGTGCAGGTTGCCCGCGCCATAGTCGAACAGGGTCACCCGCATCACAGCACCTCCTTCAAGGCCTTCAGCGCCGACGCCATCATCGGCCAGGGACCGCAGCCGATGCGCAGCGCATCGCCCACGCCCGTGAGCCCTTCGAATACCCGCACGTTCACGTTGCGCTCCCGCAGTGACTCCCCTACCCGCCGGGCCTCCGGCACGGGCACGAGGAGGAAGTTCCCTTCCGAGGGCAGCGGCTCCAGGCCCAGCGCCTTCAGGCCGCCGCGCAGCCGCTCGCGGTTCTCCACCGCCTCCGCCGCGCAGGCCTCCATCCACGCGACGTCCTCCGTGAGCGCGGACACCGCCACGGCCTCTCCCAGCGTCGTGTGCTTGTAGGGCCCGCGGGCCTTCTCCACCTCCGCGACCAGCGACGGAGAGCCGACGCCCCAGCCCACCCGCAGGCCCGCGAGTCCGAACGCCTTGGACATCGTGCGCGTCACCAGCACGTTGGGCCGCGTCCGCGCCAGGTCGAGGAAGTCCCCGCCCCGCGCGAACTCCACGTAGGCCTGATCAATGAGCACCACGCCCGGGGCCCGGTCCACCAGCCGCTCCACCGCCGCGCGCGAGGCCACCGTGCCAGTGGGGTTGTTCGGCGTGCACACGTAGATGAGCTTCGCCCCCGTGGCGAGCAGCCCCTCCACGTCCAGGTCCAGGTCCAGGTCCGAACCCGCCCGCAGCGGCACCGGCACCGGCTTGAGCGCGCTCAAGCGGGCGAACAGGGGCACCATCACGAACGTGGGATCCGGAAAGGCCACCACGTCCCCGGGCTCCAGGAAGGCCCGCAGCGCGCAGTCGATGACGTCGTCGGAGCCACACCCCGTCGTCACGTTCTCCACCGCGACGTCCGCGTAGCGGGCCACAGCGCGCTTCAGGTCCGGCGCATAGCCGGCGGGATACCGGGCCAGCCGCAGGAAGCCCTCCTCGCGCAGCACGCGATCCGCCGAAGGTGGCGCGCCGAAGAGGTTGGTGTTGTCACTCAGGTCCACCCGGCACGGCTTCTTCGCCGGGGAGTACAGGGGGATGTCCCGGTACGTGTCGCGGAACGGAATCACGGCACCCTCCAGGCCCGCGCCGCGGCCGCGTGGGCGAAGAGCCCCTCGCTGTCCGCCAGCGTTCCCACGTCCTGAGCCATCGCCGCCGCCGCTTCAGGCGTCACGCGTTGCCACGTGGTCCACCGGTAGAAGTCCAGCACGCTCAGCCCCGAGTACGCCCGGGCCAGTCCCGCCGTGGGCAGCACGTGGTTGGCGCCCGTGAGGTAGTCGCCGAAGGCCACCGACGCGCACTGCCCCAGGAACACCGTGCCCGCGTTGCGGACGCGCGCCAGGTCCTCCGAGGGCTTCGACGTCGCGAGCAGCAGGTGCTCCGGCGCGAAGTCCGCGACGAAGGGCCACGCCTCCTCCAGTGAGTCGATGCGCAACACCGCGCCCCGGCTCCCCAGCGCTGACAGGACGATGTCTCCGCGCCGTGCGACGCGGGCCTGCTGCTCCACCGCGCTCCGCACCGCCTCCGCCAGCGAAGCGCCCACCACCAGCGCCACGCAGCAGGCCTCGGGGTCGTGCTCCGCCTGGGCCAGCAGCTCGCGAGCCACGGCTTCCGGTCGAGCGCTCGCGTCGGCGACCACCAGGATTTCGCTCGGGCCCGCGGGAGCGTCGATGGCCACCGCGTCCACGACCTGGAGCTTCGCCGCGGCCACATACGCGTTGCCCGGTCCAACGATGCGGTCCACCCGCGGAACGCTCTGCGTGCCGTAAGCCAGTGCGGCCACGGCCCCAGCGCCGCCCAATGCGAACACCCTGTCCGCGCCCGCCAACGCCGCCGCCGCGAGCACGCCCGCGCTCGGCAGACCGTCCGGCCCGGGCGGAGAGCAGACGATGACCTCGCCCACGCCCGCCACCTTCGCGGGGACCACGCCCATGAGCACGCTGCTGGGGTACACCGCCCGGCCGCCAGGGGCGTACACCCCGACGCGGCCCAGCGGATCCGGCCGGCGGCCCACGACAACGCCGGGCTCCGTCTCCACTTCGATGGCCTGAGGCCGCTGCGCCTCATGCGCCCGGGCGATGTTGCGCGCCGCTCGCGTCAGCGCCTCACGGACCTCGGACGGAATCGACTCCAGCGCCGCATTCCACCGTTCACGAGGCACCTCCAGGGCCTTCAACTCCACACGGTCGAACTCCCGAGCGAAGTCGAAGAGGGCCCGGTCCCCTTCCGTGCGCACGCGGGCGATGAGTGCCTGAACGCGGGAGGCCACGAGGGCATCCGACTCCCCCGTGCGAGCCAGCAGCTTCCGCCGCGCGTCGGGCTCCAGCGCGGACAACGCTCCCTGGTACTTGAGGATGGAGGCGCTCATGCCATCAACCTCTCGATGCGCGTGACGAGGATGCCCTGGCCGCCCAGCGCCTTCAGCGCGTTGACCGTGCGGTAGAGGGTCCGCGTCGAGACCACCGCGTGCACCGCGACGAAGTGGCCCCCGTTCATCACATCCACCACCGTGGGGCCGTTGAGCCCGGGCAGCACCTCGCGCACCTTTTCCAGGGACGTCTTCGGAACATTGGCCATCAGGTAGCGCTGGCCGCGCGCCGCCAGCACCGACCCCAGCGCCTGCGTCAGCTCCTCCAGCGCGCGCCGGGCGTCCGAGCCGTTGCGCGGATACGCCACCAGCCGGGCGCTCGACTCCAGCACCGTGGCCACTTCCCGCAGGCCGTTCATCTTCAGCGTGGAGCCCGTGGACGTGAGGTCCACCACGATGTCCGCGATGCCCAGGTGCGGGGCGATCTCCGCCGCGCCGCTCACCGGCACCACCGTCACCTTCTGGCCCCGCTGCTGGAAGAAGGCCTGCGTCAGCCGGGGGAAGCAGGAGGCCACCCGCATCCCGTCCTTCACGTCCTCCGCACGAGCAATGCCGCTCTCGTCGCGCGCGGCCACCACCAGCCGGCAGCGGCCGAACTCCAGGTCCATCAGCGGCTCCAGCTCGCGGCCGGCCTCGTTCACCAGGTCCCAGCCGGTGACGCCCGCCTGCGCGGCGCCGTCCGCGACGAACTCCGGGATGTCCTGGGCGCGGACGAAGATGGCCTCGAACTCGCCGCCCAGGGACGCGGTGAGCGCCCGCTCGCCCCGGGCGCGCACCTCCAGGCCCGCGTCGTTGAACAGCTCGCGCACTTCCTCGGACAGACGTCCTTTGTTGGGCAGGGCAATCTTCAACATGGGTGGGCTCGGGGGACTGCGGTGGCGGAAACGAAAAAAGGCCCGTCCTGGGGGGACGGGCCTTCGGTCACTGCGGGCATCTGCCGGAAGTGGGTGCGTTCTAGTGCGTCACCCAGGCATGCGCGCGGCGAACGGTCCCGTCATGGGCCGGCCGATGATGCGCATGGTGGTGATGCAGGGACGTGGAACGCACGGCCCTAGGGTTAACGACCGGAGGCCATGACGTCAAGTCACCCCGGGTCATCGCCTGTCTTGACGCTTGCAAACCCGTGCTCGCTTGAGCACAAGCGGCGCATGGCAACCTCCGACGTCCTCGTGGTGGGCGGTGGCGTGATGGGCTGTGGCATCGCGCTGAAACTCCGTCAGGCCGGTGCGCGCGTGACGGTGCTGGAGCGCTCCATCCCCGGCGCCGAAGCCTCCAGCGCCGCGGGCGGCATCCTCGCGCCGCAGTGGGAGGCCGACGGACCGGGCCCCTTCTTCGAGCTGTGCCTGCGAAGCCGCGCCCTCTATGGAAGCTTCGCCGCCGAGCTGCGGGAACTCTCCGGCGTGGACATCGCGTACCGGCCGTGCGGCCTGTTGCGCGTCGCGTTCGACGAAGCGGACCTCCACCACGTGGAGTCCACCGTGGGCTGGCAGCACGGCATGGGGTTGCGCGCCGAGCTGCTCGACGGCAAGGCCGCGCGCGAGCTGGAGCCGCACCTGGCCCCCACCGCCGTGGGCGCCGCGCACTTCCCGGATGATCACCAGGTGGACAACCGGCTCCTCGTGCGCGCGCTCACCATGGCCGCCGCGCGCGTGGGTGCGGTGTTCCGGAGCGGCTACGTGCGCGGCGTGGTGCACGAGCACGGCCGCGCGGTGGGCGTGGACCTGGACGGCGAGGTGCTGCGCGCGGATGCCGTGGTGCTGGCCGCGGGCTCATGGTCGTCCCTGGTCCAGGGTGCGGGCGTGTCGGCGCAGGCGGTGCGCCCGGCGCGCGGACAGATGGTGCAACTCCAGACGCGGCTGCCGCTGCTGGAGCGCGTGGTGACGTCCGCGAAGGGCTACCTGGTGCCGCGCGCGGACGGGCGGATCATCGCCGGCAGCACCATGGAGCACGTGGGCTTCGACAAGCAGGTGACCGCGGCGGGCCTGGCGCGGATCCTCGACATGGCGCTGGAGCTCTGCCCGGACCTGGGCAGCGCTCCCGTCTCGGAGATGTGGGCCGGCTTCCGCCCCTGGACGCAGGACGCGCTTCCATACATCGGCCAAGGCCCCACGCCCGGCCTGTTCCTGGCCACGGGCCACTTCCGAAACGGCATCCTCCTGGCCCCCATCACCGCGAAGCTCGTCGCCCAGGCCGTGCTGGGGGAGAAGCCCTCGGTGGACCTCACCCCCTTCCGCTACGACCGCGGGACGGTGGCGCGCGGATGACGCAGGGCGCCTGCCCGCCCTACTCAGGACGGCGGGGAATTCACCTGGGACTGGAGACGTTCACCTGGGCGCCAGGGCTCGCACCCCACCCTGGATGGCAGGGAGGCGAGGGGGTGATGATTTCTCGCACTCGTTCGCCTTTAATCCCTGGAAACCTCTAGAATCTTCCGCCGTGGAAGCCATCCCCCCCGCACCGCCCAGAATCCTGATCGTCGACGATGACGATTCCGTCCGCGACGTCATCTCCGTGCTCCTCCGTGAGGAGGGCTACAACTGCGTCGTGGCAAACGGCGCCGAGATGGCCCTCGACGTGGCGGGTGAAGAAGAGACGCCGCTCGTCATCAGCGACATGAAGATGCCGGGCCGCGACGGGCTGTGGCTCCTGGAGAACCTGCGCGAGCGGCTGCCGGACACGTCCGTCATCATGCTCACCGGCTACGGCGACACCGAGTCCGCCGTGGACTGTCTGCGCCGGGGCGCCGTGGACTACCTGCTCAAGCCACCCAAGCTCACCGACCTGATCCGGGCCATCGAGCGTGCGCTCGCCAAGCGCCGCATCGAGATGGCGCGCAAGCGCTACCAGAAGAAGCTCGAGGGCAAGGTGCGCGACCGCACCGCCGAGCTGCGCAGCGCGCTGCACAACATCGCCAACACGTACCAGAACACGCTGCTGGCGCTGGTGGCGGCCCTGGACGCGCGCGAGCACGAGACGAGCGACCACTCCCAGCGCGTGGTCAGCTACACGAGCGCCATCGCCAGCCGCATGGGCATCCGCGGCAAGGAGATGGAGGAGATCGGCCGAGGGGCGCTCCTGCACGACATCGGGAAGATCGGCGTGCCGGACGCGGTGCTGCTCAAGCCCGGCAAGCTCACCCCCGACGAGTGGCTGGAGATGCGGCGTCATCCGGAGATCGGCTTCCAGATGATCCAGAACATCCCCTTCCTCTCCACTCCGGCGGACATCGTCCTGTCGCACCAGGAGCGCTACGACGGCGCGGGCTACCCCCGCAACCTCCAGCGCAACGAGATCCACATCGGCGCGCGCATCTTCGCGGTGGCGGACACGCTGGACGCGATGACGAGCGACCGGCCGTACCGCAAGGGCACGACGTTCGCCAACGCCATCCAGGAGATCAAGCGCTGCGCCAACACGCAGTTCGACCCGGACGTCGTGAAGGCGTTCCTGGACATCGGCGAGGAGGGCCTCATCCGCATCAAGAAGGAGATGGCGGAGAAGAAGCTCAACCCGATGCAGGCCGCCGCGGACGCCGCCGAGTCCGAGGCCGAGCTGGCGCGGCTCACCGACCTGGACGACGAGCCGGACTCCCCGCCCGTGGGCAGCACCGCCACGCCCATTGGCGCGCCGCCCGCCGTCATCCGCTCCGCGTCCGGCACCGAGGGCTGACCCCGCCCTCGGGAAGCGGTGGCTTTCCGCGCCGGGGTTGCTATCCATGAAGGCGGAAGGCCCCGCGATGACCGCCCCCCTGCCCGCTCCTGATCCGCTCGCCCCGCCGCTGTGTGACGCACAGGGGCGGCGCATGACGTACCTGCGGCTAAGCGTCACGGACCGCTGCAACTTCCGCTGCACCTACTGCTCGCCCGCGTCGTGGGGTGGGAAGAAGGACCTGCTGGACGCGGGCGAGTTCGAGCGCATCGTCTCCGTCTTCGCGCGCATGGGCATCCGCCGCGTGCGCCTGACGGGCGGCGAGCCGCTCGCCCGGCCGGACATCCTGGAGATTGCCCGGCGCATCGCCGCGGTGTCCGGGGTGGAGCACCTGGCCATCACCACCAACGCCAGCCGGCTGGAGTCCCTGGCCGTGCCGCTGCGCGACGCGGGCGTCACCCAGCTCAACCTGAGCCTGGACACGCTGTCCGCGGAGGTGTTCCGGCGCATCTCCAAGCAGGGAGACTTCGAGGCGGTGCTGCGCGGCATCGACGCCGCTGCGGGCGCGGGCTTCCAGTCACTGAAGCTCAACGTCGTGGTGATGCGCGGCCTCAACGACGCGGAGGTGCCGGAGCTGGTGACGTACGCGCACGCGCGCGGCATCACCCCGCGCTTCATCGAACTGATGCCCTTCGGGCAGGGCACGCCGGTGCCCACGGCGGAGCTGCTGGAGCGCCTGGCGGCCTCGGGCCGCGTCCTCACCGAGGAGCCGTCCGAGGACGCCGCGTCCCCCACGTCCGGCCCCGCGCGCTACTGGCGCACGGAGGGTGGGCGCGTGGGGTTCATCTCCCCGCTGACGCAGAACTTCTGCGGCGGCTGCAACCGGGTGCGGGTGGCGTCCAACGGCGACCTGCGCAGCTGCCTGGGCGGCCGGGCGCAGGCCCCGCTGCATCAGCTCATCCGGGGTGGCGCGACGGACGCTGAGCTGGCCGTGGCCGTGCGCCGCGCGCTGGGGGAGAAGCCGGAGGGGCACCGCTTCACGGAAGCCGGAAACGGCGCCACGCTCCTGCCCATGATGGGCATTGGCGGCTGAGGGCTACTTCACCAGCCGCAGGTTCACGGGGTAGCGGTAGAGCTGGCCCTCGTTCGCCTTGAGGCCGCCGATGACGCTGAACACCAGCGACGCCAGCGCGACGATGGGCGCCAGGATGAAGCCCACGCCCACGCACATCAGCACGCCGGAGATGACCATCGCGATGAGCGTGGTGATCTGGAAGTTGAGCGACTCCACCGCGTTGCCGCGGATGAAGGACGACTCCTTCCCCTTCGCCAGCATCAGGAACAGCGGCACCGCCCAGCCCAGGAAACCCGCGCCCACCACCAGGCCGGCGATGGAGCCCAGATGGGCCAACATCCCCATCGTCTTCTCATCCTGCGTCGCCGACGGCGAACCGGTGATGAACGTGCCGAACTGCTGATCCTCGCGCTGCCCTGGCTCCATGAAACGCCCTCCCAAATCTGAATGGGCGCAACGGGTGCGCCCGGATGGCGCAACATGGCATGCCGTGTCGGTGCCTGTCATCCAGTGGACAGGGGCCATACCAGGGGGCCCCCGTCCGCCGGCCGGCTCTCAGCGGTACAGCTCGTGGCCTGACTTCTTGAATTCCTCGCTCTTGTCCTTCATCCCCTGCTCCAGGGCCTGGCCTTCGTTGACGCCGACCTTGTCCGCGTAGTCGCGCACGTCCTGGGTGATCTTCATGGAGCAGAAGTGCGGGCCGCACATGGAGCAGAAGTGCGCGACCTTGGCGCCTTCCGCGGGGAGCGTCTCGTCGTGGAAGGCGCGGGCGCGCTCGGGGTCCAGGGACAGGTTGAACTGATCCTCCCAGCGGAACTCGAAGCGCGCCTTGGACAGGGCGTTGTCGCGGGCCTGCGCGCCCGGGTGGCCCTTGGCGAGGTCCGCGGCGTGGGCGGCGATCTTGTACGTGATGACGCCTTCCTTCACGTCGTCACGGTCGGGCAGGCCCAGGTGCTCCTTGGGCGTCACGTAGCAGAGCATCGCCGTGCCGAACCAGCCGATCATCGCCGCGCCAATGCCGCTGGTGAAGTGGTCGTAGCCCGGCGCGATGTCCGTGGTGAGGGGCCCCAGCGTGTAGAACGGCGCCTCGTGGCACACGGCGAGCTGCTTCGTCATGTTCTCCTGGATGAGGTGCATGGGGACGTGGCCAGGGCCTTCGATCATCACCTGCACATCGTGCTTCCAGGCGACCTTGGTCAGCTCGCCCAGCGTCTCCAGCTCGCCGAACTGCGCGGCGTCGTTGGCGTCCGCGATGGAGCCGGGGCGCAGGCCGTCACCCAGGCTGAAGCTGACGTCATACGCCTTCATGATCTCGCAGATCTCCTCGAAGTGCGTGTAGAGGAAGTTCTCCTGGTGGTGGGCGAGGCACCACTTGGCGAGGATGGAGCCGCCTCGGCTGACGATGCCGGTGAGGCGCTTCGCGGTGAGCGGGACGTACTGGAGGCGCACGCCGGCGTGGATGGTGAAGTAGTCCACGCCCTGCTCGGCCTGCTCGATGAGGGTGTCGCGGAAGATGGCCCAGGTGAGCTCCTCCGCCTTGCCGTTCACCTTCTCCAGCGCCTGGTAGATGGGCACGGTGCCGATGGGCACGGGCGCGTTGCGGAGGATCCACTCGCGCGTCTCGTGGATGTTGCGGCCGGTGGACAGGTCCATGACGGTGTCCGCGCCCCAGCGGATGGACCAGACCATCTTCTCCACCTCCTCCTCGATGGAGGACGTGACGGCGGAGTTGCCGATGTTGGCGTTGATCTTCACCAGGAAGTTGCGGCCGATGATCATCGGCTCCACTTCCGGGTGGTTGATGTTGGCGGGGATGATGGCGCGGCCCCGGGCAATCTCATCGCGCACGAACTCCGGCGTAATCACGCGCGGAATCGCGGCGCCCCAGGAGTGGCCCGCGTGCTGGGCGGCGAGTGAAGCGTCGAGCTTCTGGTTCTCGCGTACAGCGACGTATTCCATCTCCGGGGTGATGATGCCCTTGCGGGCGTAGTGCATCTGGCTGACGTTGGCGCCGGCTTTGGCGACGCGCGGCTTGCGGATGTGGCTGAAGCGCAGGCCATTGAGGCGCGGGTCGGCTTCGCGAGCACGGCCGTATTCGGAGGTGATGCCGGACAGCTCGTCGGTGTCGTTGCGGGCGCGGATCCAGTTCTCACGGACGGCGGGCAGACCGCGGCGCAGGTCGATGTCGGCGGTGGAGTCGGTGTAGGGGCCGCTGGAGTCGTAGACGTAGACGGGAGGATTGGGCGTCTCCGGGCCGGAGTGGCCATGGTGACGCGTGGGCGTCTGGGCGATCTCGCGCAGGGGGACGCGGAGGTCGGGGTGCAGGGACCCGGGCACATAGACCTTCTGCGAGGCGGGAAGCGGGCCGCGGCTGATTCCCTCCAGCACCTTCCCATCGACCTTCAGGCTCTTGGACGCTCCACTCATCGGACGGCTCCCTCGTGAGAACGGACGGGAGTCGGGACGGGCCTGGAGCACCCACACCGCTTCCCTCCGCCGGTACTAACCGGTTCAGGTTCAAAGGGATCGGACGCGGCCACGCGTTCGTCTCAGCCCCCTTCCGGAGGCACCCCTAGCGACTGCGGAGCGGTGTAGCGCAGGGGGAAGCGCGCTTCAACCCGGGTGGCCTTGAGCCCGGGGACAGTGGACGCACGGTGGCCCTGCGGGGAGGGCTCAGGCGACTTCGCTTCGGGCCGGCTGAGAACAGGTCGCCAGTGCGCGGCGCAGTGCAGCCTCTGCCCATCCGAGCTCCGCTTGCGACAAATCCATCCCCAGCAGCTCGCTGCCCTGGTCGTGCTCGATGACGATGCCCCGGCCCCGAGAGACTCTCGTGCGCGCGTCGCGCACGTCGATGTCCTGGATGCGTGACTTTGGGAACCGCTGGACCTTCCGGGCTCGCCAGGGGCCGTGCCGCGTCACCTCGATGCCCCGGGAGGAGGCCCTGGAATTGGCCCAGGCGCTCACGAGGATTGGCACCGTCGAAGCAGCGGATTGCAGGCCGAGCTTCTGATTCAACTGCTTCAGCAAGAAGAGCGGCGCGCCCACCGCGATGAGGACGGCGAAGGCTGCCTGCGCCGCGTATTCGAGCCGCCATCCGCACGGCGGCAGTTCCAGCGTCAGCCCCCGGGCGTCCTGCTTGAACTGGATCCCGCTGCCATGAGGCAGGTTCGGGAGGCGTTCGTCCGTGAGCGGCGATTCCTCCAGCCGCGCGGTCACGGAACGGCTCTGACCGCCCTCCACACTGAGGCCCAACCCGAGGAACCCGGAGAGCGCCTGGGCCAATTCCAGGGCCTCCTCCCGGTCGTCGCTGTCGGACAGGACGACGGCGCCCCTGGGCCCCCCACCAACGCCACGACATACACCTTCGGATTGAAGAGTCCCGCCGTGGACCCCTGGTCGCGCTTATAGATGGCCACGGGTTGGCGAAGACGCCCGTCGCCAGGGAGATCACCGGAAAGGCCAGCGCCACCAGCAGCGCGCCGCGCGCCAGCCACCCATCGATGGGATGGACTTTGTGCTGGAGGGTCGGAAGGGGCCGGAAATGGACCAGCGGTGGGAGCCACAGCGCATTCGCCCCAGGTCAAGGCCCTTGTGGCGGCGGCGAAAGGCGCTGGGCTCTGACGCTTGTCGGGCTGCTGTCTGGTGTGCGACCCTGGAATGGCAATCCGAATCAATTGCGGCGAGGGGACCATGACAGTCAAGGTGACGCTTCACGAATTGATGGATGCCGGCCCAAAGCAGAAATCCATAGCACAGCGCGCGTGCGTGTCATTGGAGGAGGCGCTCAACCACCCCGAGTTCAGCGCACGTGTGGCAAAGGCGAAATACAAAGAAACTCGATTCAGGGACGCTGACGGCCGAACATTGTCGGTGCCTGCGGACAAAGTCCATTCGTACGTCGTTTCGGGGGCCGAACGCGCGACTCCAAGCGACTCTGAAATCGACCTGAAAATCCAACTCGATCGCATCAAGGTAGGAGTTCTCGGAGCGACGACTCCAGGAAAGCTGCCTTTTCGCACGGCCTACTGGTTCATCAACGATTGCATCAAGACTGATGACGTCGCGAGCCTGGCAAGCCATTTCATTCATGAGTGGCTGCATGTCGCGGGATTCTACCATCACCCCAACAACAAGGCGCGTGGTGATGTCCCCTATGAGGTGGGAAGGATCGTGCGGGAGCTGATCAACGAGCGCGCCATGAGCGGTCTGCTGCTGAGAGAGGAACTCCAGGCGGCAGCATCCGGGGAGACGCTTGCCCCTCGGGTTGAATCGCTCGCCGGCGAGTCGCGTATGGCGCGAGTGCTGGATGATTCCGACTGCGGAGAGGATGCAACCGCTGTCGTGACGAGTGATGATGCGGACGACATGAGGCAGTAATTTGTCACGTGTGCCTGCCAGACAACGCAGGCAACACAAGCTTTCGCTCCAGAAGCAACAACTGGGAGACGCCGGACCCAGGGCACTTCAGTCCTCCACACCCCCTATCTCCGAGGGGAAAGTGCCCTCCGGCGTGACGTCCCCTGCCCCACTGGCTTCGCGTTGGTACGGCTGTTGAAGTGAGTCACTCCATCCACGGGTCGCGGCGGTACCGGCGCGTCGTGGCAGGGGGAGCCCCTCGGCGGGCACTTCCTTCACTTCTGTGAATGGAGGCAACACCATGCAGCGCAACAAATGGCGCGTCATCTCGCGCACGGGCACCGTTGTCGTGACCCTGGGGCTGATGTCCGGCTCCGTGGCGTTCGGCGCGGACCAGCCCGGTTCGGAACACGGGTCGAGCATTCCTCCCAGCCGCGTCATCGCCGGCCGGCCCCTGCACTCGCCTCCGAAGCTGGATGCGGCGGATGCTTACAAGAGCGTCAATGCCTTCATCACCTGGGCCGGGGAGTCCGTCGTCGAAGAACAGAACGACGCGCGCCGCGTACTGGCCTCCGCCGCGAAGAAGCCGGAGCTCGTCCAGGCGTTCACCGAGGCCATCCTCGAAGCCCACAAGTCCGGGGACACCAGCCGCGCGCTCGTCGGCCTGGGCCTGCTGGGAGAGATGCGCACCTACGACGGCGCGAAGTTCCTCGCCGAGTTCGTCCGCATGCCCCTGCCCACGAAGGGCACCGTCATCGAGGGCGAGCTCCAGGAAGAGGCGCAGCAGGCCCGCCTGCAGGCGAAGGCCATCGCGGGCGTCGCGTACCTGCGCGACCCGGAGTTCGACCGCGAGGTGGCGTACCAGGCCGGCAACCACCCCTCCGTCATCGTCCGCGCGGAGGCCATCAGCGCGTACCTCTGGAACCGCGGAGACTCGCTGGAGGCCCGCAAGGCACTGGAGCCGTTCGTCCGCAAGGAGGAGCGCCTGTTCCTGGACCGCGTCCGGCGCGTCAGCGGTGAAGGCGCGGAGTCGTTCAACCGCAAGCTCACCGCCTACCTGAAGGCCCACCCCGAAGTGCAGGCGCCCAATCCCGTGCGGAAGGACCCGCGCCCGCCCGAGGAGAAGCCCAACACCTTCGACGTGACCCCTCCGAAGTTCTGACCTTCCCTCACGACCTGAGGAGCGAGAACGCCCATGAATCTCAAGCAAGGCATTGCCCTGATGTCGTCCGTCCTGGCCTTCGGCCTGGCCACCGAAGCCGGCGCCGTCTGCACCCAGACGGCCGCGAGCCAGGCGGACCGGGACCTCTGGAACACCCACGGCTGCTGGCAGGACTTCTTCCTCTGGCAGTACCAGGCCTACGGCCTGCGCTCCGGGGACTGGAGCAACCGCGGCTGGAATGACGCCTGCAACGTCAACCTGGAGTTCCCCAAGCACTGGAACGCGTCCTACCTGCTGACGTACGGCATGCTGGACAACTGGGACCAGTCCTTCCACGGCACCGAGGACTACCGGGCCACGGCGGAGGCGCGCAGCAGCAACTTCCACGACAGCCTCTACCACAGCATCACCGACCGCACGGACGTCTTCGGGACCTTCACCCCGCGCTTCTGGCCGTGGGACACGGACCGCGTGGAGACCGCGTGCCCGCTCTACAACCCCACCGTCAGCAACTCCAACCCGGGCTCGCGCGCGGGTGACTACATGCACGAGGGCTGGCACGCCAACTTCGACAAGTACAGCTTCGACAACGGCAACACCGGCGGCCACCGGCCCGGTCCGCAGGGCGCGTGCACCGTCAACGGCTGCGACTACTTCTACTTCCACGGCATCTCCAAGTATGTCTTTGGAGCCATGTGGGAGAACAATGGCACCGCCAGCCGGTTCCACTCACCCAACCAGGTGCAGGTGGAGTTCCTCTGCGACGTGGCGGATCAATCCCAGTGGTGGATCCCGCTGAGCGTGCGGCAGACTGCCGCCGCGGATGCCAACGGCCGCGCAGCGTCTCGCTTCATCAACGGCCCCGGCTACACCTGCGGCAGCCCGCGTCCCTGGTAGTCGGAGGAACCACCGATGGCGCATTCGGAGCGTGACGCAGTGAAGCCGTTTCGGATGCGCCTGATGCCGGGCCTGTTCCTCCTCTCCCTGGTCTGCTGCTCGAGTCCGCGGAAGACCGGGGTGGAGGAACAGGGCACCTGGGAGCTCCTGCCCACGGGCGCAGGCCCTGGCGCGGGGCTCCAGGTGGCGACGGTGTTCGACGGCCAGGACGTCCTGCTCTGGGGCGGACTGGGCGGCTGCACCGTCAACGGGGTCTGCGCGGATGGGGCCCGGTTCGACGTGGCATCGCGCACCTGGACGCCCCTGTCGTCCCAGGGGGCTCCCGCCGCGCGCACCCTGCACACGGCGGTGTGGACCGGCCAGCGGATGCTCGTCTGGGGCGGCGTCGGCTGCGGTGAGCGGCCCCAGACGCCTTGTGGCGACGGAGCGGCCTACGCACCGTCCACCGACTCCTGGAGCGCGCTTTCGGCCCAAGGCGCGCCCTCCGCTCGCGGCTGGCACTCGGCGGCATGGACAGGGCGGTGGATGCTGGTGTGGGGCGGTGAGGAGCCCCAGCAGGCGCGCGTGCTGGGCGATGGAGCCCGGTACGACATGGAGGCCGGTGCCTGGACGCCCATGTCCGGCGCCGGGGCACCCGTGGCCCGCCGCTACCACTCCACGGTGTGGACGGGGCAGGCGCTGATGGTCTGGGGCGGCAGTGGCGGAGCCTCCGTGGACGTGGCGCTGAGCGATGGCGCGGCGTACTCCCCCGAGACGGACTCCTGGCGCCCGCTGTCTTCCGCGGGCGCTCCCCAGGCCCGGTGGGCGCACACGGCGGTGTGGACCGGGACGAAGATGCTCGTCTGGGGCGGGCTGGGCTGTGGCAGCGACGGGCGGGACTCGCCGCGCTACTGCGAAGGAGGCGCCGCGTATGACCCGCTGCTCGATACCTGGTCGCCCCTGTCCGACAAGGACGCGCCCTCCCCCCGCACCGGCCATTCCGCGGTGTGGACCGGGACGAAGATGCTCGTCTGGGGTGGCGCCTCGTCGAAGTGTGGCTCCGGTGGCGCCTGCTCGGACGGCGCGGCCTACGACCCCGCCACGGACACGTGGACCCCGCTGCGCACCGAAGGTGCTCCTTCCGCGCGCTCGGGACAGGTGGGCGTTTGGACCGGGGACGCCCTCTTCATCTGGGGCGGGATGGGAGGCGGCGGTTCGGAGGTTCCTCTCTCGGATGGCGCCCTGTGGGTGCCGTGATTGCCCCTCAGAACTCGTCGGGAACCACCGGCCCGGTGACCAGGGATTGGATGCCTTGGGCCTTCACCTCCACCACGGACAGTTGAGTGCAGCCCTCGAAGCAGAGGGGCCGTGTCAGCGCGAAGAGCCGGCCCTCCAGTTCCAGCAGCATCAATGCCCGATTGCCCGAGATACCGGTTCCGTCTTCGTGCTCGTACACACCGCGTTCGCTTCGAACCACCTCGAAGCGCTCCGGCGTGCCCACCAGCCACGCGTCGACCCAGACGACCGCCCGGCATGGGGCCTTCGTCGACACCATCCGGCGGGTGAGGCGGACGCTGCACACGAGTGGCAGTGCCTTCGTGCCTCGCGCGCAACCCACGAACTGCTCCTGCGCTTCGTCGAGTTCCTCCGACGCAAGGGCCTCTTCCTTCCAGGCGCCCGCACCCGCGCAGCGCGTTTCGGGCTGCGTCACCAGCTGCTGGCCCATTTCCTCCAGCGAGGGAAAGGCCTTGAGGACCTTGCGCTTCAGCGCGTCGCGAAGCGGCTCGGAGGGCGGCGAGAGGAAGGCACGGGCCCGTGCGTCCTTCGGCTCCAGCGTGACCGCCAACGACACCTGTGTCGAGGGCCGCTCATGGAGCAGGAAGCCCGGATAGGCATCCCCCCAGAGGACCTTGAAGGGCTTCACGGTCGTGGCCGTCCGCAGCGGCGTGGGCCTCCCGTCCGCCTGCGCATCCCAGAGCGCGAAGGAGGACCAGGTCGCGGGCCCCATCAACCGCATCGCGGCTTCCGTCGTGAGGGATTGCCACCGTCCCTGCTGGAACTGGAGCACGGGCATGAGCATCAGCCCGACGTTGTCGCCGCCGCCCAGCTGGGCCACCAGCAGGGACGGACCCTGGCTTCCTCCGGCGGATTGCGGCTCGGCGGCCACGGGCGCGGCGCACATCAGGGCAACGGCGAGCAGGGGCATTCGCATGCCCTCCGGAATTGCAACCGCCGGGCCGGGGCAGGTGTGGCTCCCCAGCCGCGGCTCCTCACACCTTCACGGTCTTCACCAGCGGCAGTTCGCGCACGCGTGTCCCAGTGAGCGCGAACACGGCGTTGGCCAGGGCCGGGGCCACGGGGGGCACTCCGGGCTCTCCAATGCCTCCCGGACGGCCGTCGCTGGGGATGATGTCCACGTGGATCTTCCGGGGCGTCTCCGCGATGCGCGCCAGGCGGTAGTCGCGGAAGTTGCTCTCCACCACGGCGCCGTCCTTCATCGTGATGGCGCCGTAGAGCCCCAGGCTCAGGCCGAACACCACCGCGCCCTCCATCTGCGCCCGGACGCGCTCCATGTTCACGATGGTGCCCGCGTCCGCGACGATCCACGCCTCGTCCACCCGGATGCGCTCGTCCGCGTCCTTCACCACCGACACCACCACCGCCACGTACGACAGGAAGCTGCGATGCGCCGCCAGCCCCAGCGCCCTGCCCTGCTGCTTGCGCTCGTCCCAGCGCGCCAGGCCTGTCACCCGCTCAATCACGCGCCGCAGCCGCGCCGTGTCCACCGGGTGCTCTTCAATCAATTGGCCGTAGTTCGGCACCTTCGCCACGCCCAGGTCCTTGGGCGTCACGATGCGCGAGGGCCCCAGCACCTCCAGCAATGTGTCGCGCGGATCCGTGCCGCGCGCGTGCGCCAGCTCGTCGATGAAGCTCTGCACCGCGAACGCGTGGTAGATGTTCGCCACGGAGCGCAGCCAGCCGATGCGCGTGTGCGCTCGCGCCTCGCAGTTCTCCATGCGGATGTCGGGGATGGCCAGCGGCAGGTCCACGATGCCCTGCCCCATCTCCCCTTCGCCCGCGAACGTCGTGTCCGCGAACGTGGAGCCGATGGGCGGGAACGCGATGCGCTGGTGCCACGCCACCACCTTGCCGTTCGCGTCGAGGCCCGCCTCCAGCCGCTGCGCGCTCGTGGAGTGGTAGTAGTCGTGGCGCACGTCGTCCTCGCGCGTCCACTGCAAGCGCACCGGAGCGCCCACCGCCTTCGCGACGAGCGCCGCCTCCACCACGTAGTCCGGCTTCGACTTGCGGCCGAACCCGCCGCCCAGCAGCGTCACGTGCACCGTCACCTTCGACGGGTCGATGCCCAGCGCCTTCGCCACCTCGCTGCGCGCGGCCTGAGGGTTCTGCGTCGTGGCCCACACCTCGCAGGTGCCGTTCTCCACCTTCGCCACCGCCGCGGGCGGCTCCATGGGCGCGTGCGCCAGGTGCGGCGTGTTGTACGTGGCCTGCACCCGCTTCGCCGCCTTCGCCAACGCGCCTTCCGCGTCGCCGACGTTGCGCACCACCTTGCCCGGCTTGCCAATCACCTCCAGCAGCTGCTCGCGGTAGGCCGCCGAGTCGTAGACGGCGTTGTCCCCGCCCTCCCACTCCACGTCCAGCACCGCGCGGCCCTTCATGGCCGCCCACGTGTTGTCCGCCACCACCGCCACGCCTCCCAGCGGCTGGAACAGGAAGGGCTTCTTCGCCGCCGGCAGCTCCACCACCTGCCGCACGCCCGGCACCGCCAGCGTCTTCGCCGCGTCGTAGCGGGCCACCCGGCCTCCCGCCACCGGCGGACGCGCGATGACCGCCGTGCGCATCCCGGGCAGCACCACGTCCGCGCCGAACACCGCCCGGCCCGTCACGATGTCCGGTCCGTCCAGGAGCGGCAGCTCCTTGCCCAGGTTCTTGAGCTCGCTGCGCGGCCGGAGCGTGACCGCGTCCTTCTTGGGGACCTTGAGCTTCGCGGCGTCACTGGCCAGGTCGCCGAACTTGAGCGCCCGCTGCGTGCCCTTGTGGAACACCGCGTGGTCGCGCGCCTCGCACTCCGTGGGCGCCACCTTCCAGCGCTTCGCGGCCACCGCCACCAGCATGGTGCGCGCCGTCGCGCCCGCGTAGCGCAGGTCGTCGAAGATCTTCCGCACGCTGCTGGAGCCGTCCGTGTTCTGGTCGCCGTAGGCCTCGTCGCCGTCGCCCTGGACCACCTTCACGTGGGCCATGTCCGCGCCCAGCTCGTCCGCGATGAGCACCGGCAGCGAGCTGCGCACGCCCTGCCCCATCTCCGAGCGATGGCAGACGATGGTCACCACGCCGTCCGGCGCCACGTGCACGAAGACGTTCGCCCGCAGGCCCTCCGTGGGCACCGCGGGCAGCGACGTGGGCATGGGCGCGGCGTGCGCCCTGGCGGGAAGCATCACCTCCAGCCCCAGGCCCCCGGCCACGAGGCCCATTCCCGCGAGCACGGAGCGGCGCGACAGACGGATGCGCGTGTCTTGCATGGTCGGGGTCCTCACTCCGTCGGCAGTCCCGCCGCCTTCTTCACGGCGGTGCGGATGCGCGTGTACGTCCCGCAGCGGCAGAGGTTGCCCGCCAGCGATTGATCGATCTCCGCGTCGGTGGGCTTCGGCTTCTTCGCCAGCAGCGCCGCCGCCGTCATGATCTGCCCCGCCTGACAGAAGCCACACTGCGGCACCGCCAGGTCCACCCAGGCCTTCTGCAACGGGTGCGAGCCGTCCGGCGACAGGCCTTCAATGGTCATCACCTCGCGGCCATCCGCGCGGCGCACCGGCGTCACGCACGAGCGCACCGCCGCGCCGTCGATGTGCACCACGCACGCGCCGCAGAGCGCCTGGCCGCAGCCGTACTTCGTGCCCGTCAACGTCAGCACGTCGCGCAGCGCCCAGAGCAGCGGCATCTCCGGATCCACGTCCAGCACGTGCTCGGTTCCATTCACTCGCAGACGGATGCTCACGGTCGGCTCTCCTCGCGCGGGCACTCCGCGCCGTCCTTCACCCACGCGGCCACCAGGGCCCCGAACTCCGCCTGCGTCCCCGGCGCCGGCACCCGGTCCGCGCCCGGCTTCCAGCCCCAGCCCACCAGCTCGTCATGCGCGGAGTGCTCGATGATCTCCGCCAGGCTCTTGCCGCCGTTGCGCGCCGGGTCCTTCAGCTGTTCGCACAGCGAGCGCGGCGTGCGCCCCTCCCAGAACATCACCTTGGGCGCCAGGTGCCAGTTGGGCGCCCCCGGGACCCGCGCCAGCTGCGCGTTGCGGTCCTGGTGGCAGGAGGTGCACTCCAGGCCGGGCACGCCCTGGTCCTCGGGGCCCCGGGCCACCGGCGGATCATGGAGCTGGCTGTTCATGCCCTGCAGGGGGCTGTCACCCACGGGGTGGCAGTTGACGCAGCGCGGATGCAACATGACCCGGCTCGCCTCCAGGAACAGCGCGCGCGAGCGCTCCTTCTTGTCGCCAATGCCCGCGAAGGCCTCCGGCGGCCGGAGCACCTGCGGATTTTCGGGTGGAGGCACCGCGGCGACATGCATCGCACGGCCTCCACACCCCGCGCCGAAGAGGAGCGACAGCGACAGCCCCGCCGCCCCCGCGCCCAGCACGGCTCCCAGTGCCTTCGAGCGAAGTCTCATCGTGCCCCGTCCATCCCTTCGGCCAGAGGTCATCCGGCCCTGCGCACAGCGCCGCGAGGCCAGACGGGCCATGCTGCCCCGGTCCAGCCCACCGCGAGCCTGTCAAAATGCCGCATGGCCTGTGAAGGTTTTCTTCAGAACGGGTTCAGTCTGAGAGTGGACCGCGCCGTCACGCCGCGTGGGGGACGGCAGCCCTCGTGAAGGCATCGTCGCACGCCGTGCCTGGGTGACACAGGCCGTGGGCGGGATTGACGGAATGTCTTTCGAGGGGCCCCGGGGCTTCGCGCAAGTGCGCGGAATCGCGTGCGCGGGCGGTTGGAACGCCGTGTGTATTGGGAAGCACGCAAGGAGATTGCCCGCCATGCGCCAGAGCCCCGCGTCGTCCGTGTTCTCCCTCACCCGCCTCTTCGTCGAGCAGTGCGCCCGCTGGAGGCTGCGCGAGGAGGTCATCGCGTTCATCCTCGAGTTCGGCACTCCCGCCCGCGCTTGCGGCGCCACCCACGTCACCGTGCACGAGCGCGACCTGCCCGTGGCCCTTCGCGACTCGTCGCTGGCCCGGCAGGCGCGCGGGTGGATCCTCATCCTCAACGACGAGGACCGGCTCCTCACCTGCTACCGCCGCCAGGACGCGTCGCGCTTCCTGCGGCAGAAGTCCAAGCGCCGCCCGGCGGGCGTCTCGCGGGACCGCGACGACTTCCTGCGCGGCCTCCCGTTCGCGCCGGCCTGAATCAGTCGAGCCCCATCTTGCCCACCGCCCAGTAGGCCTTCACCTTGGGCGTGGCATGTTCGCCGTCGCCGCGCAGCCGTGAGCGCAGGGCCTGGATGGACTGCGCCCGGCCCGTCATCACCAGCGTCGCGCCGGGCTTCGCGCGCAGGGCTTCACGCAGCCGTTCGTGGACCTGGGTCAGGTGCGCGTCCCCGGCCGTGCGCTCGACGTCGTGGCCCTCGAAGCCCAATTCGCGCAGCGCGGGCGCGCAGTCCTCGCGGCGGGTCACCTCGAAGAGGGGCGTGACGTCGCGCTTCGCCGCGGTGCGGAACGCGTGCGCCACCGCGAAGGACGTCTCGTCACCGAAGAGCACCACCGGCGCATCGCCGGCCTCCAGTGCCAACGAGCGCCGGGGCCCGAAGAACTGGACCGTGTCCCCGACCCGCACGTCGCGGCCCCACTTCGCTCCCGGGCTGTCACCGTGCAGGTACACCAGGAAGGCCGTGGCCCCGCGCGTTTCGTCCCAGGACAGCGGCGTGTACGTGCGCATGCCCAGCCCTGGCAGGAACACCTGCACCTTGTCGCCGGGGGTCCATCCCTGCCCTCGCAACGCGGGCCCCTCGCAGTCAATTTGTCGGAATGCGCGGGACACCTCTCGCACTTGGGTGACGCGGGCTTCGGTGAAGAGGAAGCGGCCCAGCATGCTTCCCAGCATGGCCTTCGCGGATGCCATTGGAACCTCCGTTCAGGCGTTCATACGCCCCTCCTCCCGCGCCCGGCTCGTGAAGTTGCGTGAAGTCATCCGCACCTTCCAGGACAGGAACCCCCACGAAAGGAAACCGGCCATGGGCTGGTCTCGGACCGGCGGCGCCGCCGTCATCGCCATCCTGGCAGCCAGCGGCTGCGCCATGGGCCCGGACGAATTCGGGCCGCAGGTGACGTCGGACTCGGCGCCCATGGACAATCACATGTCGCAGTTCCGGCAGGTGCTGGCTCCCCATGGCACCTGGCTGGACCTGCCGGACGCCGGCTGGGTCTGGCGGCCGGATCCGAACGTCGTGGGCGCGGACTTCGTCCCCTACTCCACCGGTGGCCAGTGGGTGTCCAGCGATTGGGGATGGACCTTCGAGAGTGACTGGGACTGGGGTTGGGCGCCGTTCCACTACGGCCGGTGGTTCAGCACGCCGTCGGCCGGCTGGGTGTGGTGGCCTGACAGTGAGTGGGCACCCGCGTGGGTGGACTGGCGGTGGGGGAATGGCTTCGTGGGTTGGCAGCCGCTCTCGCCTCCGGGCATCAGCACCGGGCTGAGCTGGACCTTCGTGGGGGCGAACGACTTCGTGCGGCCCGACGTGGGCACGCATCGCCTCCCAGCCTCGCGGGTCCAGGAGCTGATGCGCCAGACGCAGCCCGTGGGCGAGCACGTGGTGGCCAGCGAGGGGCACTGGAACCGGGGGCCGGAGCCCGAGGTGGTCGCGCGTGCCACGGGGCAACCCGTGCCGCTCGCGAAGCCGATGACGCCGCCCACGGGACATCCGCCGAGTGCGCAGGCCGAGGGTGGGCACTCCGAAGGCGCCCACCGACACCGGTGACGGAGGGGCCCGGTCCTGGGTAAGAGGTCGGCCATGAGACCGACCTCCGCGCTCCTCAGCCTCGTGTTGCTCGCAGCCCCGGCCTGCACCCATGGCACGAACGTGCAGGCGCCTCCGGCTCCGGTGGATCCCGCGGAACGGGCCCGTCAGCTCGCCCGGCGCGTCATCATCGCGGATGGCCACGTGGACGTGCCCTACCGCCTCCATGAGGCGCTGGGGCCCAACGGGGCGCCCACCGAGGACATCTCCCAGCGCACCACCGGAGGTGACTTCGACCACCCGCGCGCCGTGGAGGGCGGGTTCGACGTGGCCTTCATGTCCATCTACATCCCCGCGGAGCTCCAGAAGACCGGCGGGGCGAAGGTGCTCGCGGACTCGCTCATCGACATGATGGAGAAGGTGGCACGCGGCGCTCCCGACAAGTTCGCCATGGCCCCTTCCGTCCAGGCGGCCGAGCAGAACTCCCAGGCGGGCAAGGTCTCCTTCGCGCTGGGCATCGAGAACGGCGCGGCCATCGAGGACCGGCTGGAGAACCTCCGCCACTTCCAGCAGCGCGGCGTGCGCTACATCACCCTCACGCACACCGAGGACAACCTCATCAGCGATTCCGCCGCCAGCCAGGGGCACGGCACCTGGAATGGGCTCAGCCCCTTTGGCAAGCAGGTGGTCGCGGAGATGAACCGGGTGGGCATCATGGTGGACGTCTCACACCTGTCCGACGACGCCATCCGGCAGGCGGTGGACTTGAGCCAGATGCCGGTGATCGCGTCGCACTCGTCCTGCCGCCAGTTCACGCCCGGGTTTCCGCGCAACCTGCCGGATGAGCTCATTCGCGTCATCGCCGCGAAGGGCGGCGTGGTGATGATCAACTTCGGCTCCTCGTTCCTCATCCCGGAGGCGCAGGACTACAGCCGGCAGGTCGACACGGTGTTCCAGGCCTATGCGAAAGAGCATGGCCTGACGAAGGACCGCCCGGAGATGAAGGCCTTCATCGAAACCTACCTGCGCGAACACCCGGCCCCGTTGGCCCGGGTGGAGGACGTGGCGAACCACATCGACCACGTGGTGAGGCTCGCGGGCATCGACCACGTGGGGCTGGGCTCCGACTTCGACGGCGTCGGGCCCACCCTGCCCACGGGCCTCAAGGACGTCTCGCAGTACCCGAACCTGTTCCGCGTGCTGCTGGAGCGCGGGTACAGCGAGACGGACATCGAGAAGATCGCCTCCGGCAATGTCTTCCGCGTGTGGCGGAAGGTGGAGGCGCACGCGGCTACTTCACGCAGTGAAGGCTAGGGCCCTTAGCGATGCTGTCCCACTGGCTCACGCTCATGGACGCGATGGACGAGTTGTTGTGCGTGATGGCCTCCAGGCAGCTCACCGGCCACAGCCGTCCGTCATCCAGGTAGAACGCGGCGGGGCGCCCCGCCGCGCCGTAGACGGCCGCTCCCGAGTGCATCGAAGCCCCATACGGGATGCGGTGGAAGATGTCGGCCGAGACGGCAATCGCGTTGCGTGACAGGACCTGCGCGGGCGCGGCCAGCGCGAACTGGAGCCGCGTCGCGTTCCGCACCAGCGTGAGCGGCAGCCCGGCGCTCTGGATGAGAGAGCCCTCGTAGACGCGTCCCACCGGCACCTGGTCGCACGAGCGTCCCGTCAGCAGGTCCACGCCACTGCGCGCCAGGTTCCAGCTGTTCACGTCGCCCGTGCCCACCGAGCGCAGGATGTCCACCGGCACCGTGCCGCACGTGGACGACGCGACGGCGTGCTTGTCCGGACGCGACACGATGGCCGGCCCTTCCGTCCACGTCCCCGCGACGTCGAACTGATCCACCTGCTGGCTCAGCTCGCGGTTGAAGAGGAACACCCGCGTCGCGCTGGAGGTGCTTCCGTCCACCGCGATGGCGAACGTGTCGTTCGTGTCCACGTACTGCCAGTCCACGGAGAAGGCGCCAATCAGCGAGTGCCGCGTGTGGTTCGCGGCCGTCCTCGGCGCGAAGCCCGTGGCCGTCAGCTCCTCCACGCCCGTCTGGAACGTGGGGTCCGACGAGCGCAGCACGAACTGGCCTCCGCCATTGCCGTCCACCGCGTAGCCCGTGGAGTCCGTGAAGATGAGGTAGAACTTCCCATCCACGTACGTGACGCTCGGCTGCCCCGCGCCGTATGGGTTGGACACCGTGCGGTAGTCCCGTGCGGGCACGATGATGGGATTGCCGCCGTTGAGGCGCGTCCAGTTGAGGCCGTCCGGACTGGACGCCACGCCAATCATCGTGGTGCCCGTGCCGTCGCCGTAGCCGCCGTAATACATGTAATACGTCGCGTCGACGCGGATGACGGACGGATCACAGACGTGGATGCCGTCGAACTGCGCGGCGTTCCCCGTGGGCCGGAACACCGTGTTGTAGCTGTTGGCCGCCGTGGAGCCTCGCGCGTGCCAGGGGCCGCTCAAGCTGTCCGCCTCGGCGTAGAGGATGTAGTCGCCCGCGATGCCGCCGCACCACCACATGCGGTAGACGCCGTCCTTCATCACGCTCGGCACGTAGTCATACGAGGTGCGCGAGTACACCGGCGTGTTGCCACCCCGGTAGTTCGTCACCGTCGCCGCGCCGGCCCCCGACGCCAGCAGGCCGGCTGCCACGGTGAGCCACAAGGAAGCATTCCTGAACATCTGACAGCTCCTTCCAAGAAGAGGAGCTGTCAGCATATTCTCGAATTAAAGCTATTCCACGCCTATGTGGGCTGAAGGAACCGGCCGTCCACCAGGTGGTCGATGACGTCATGGGCGGACTGCGGATCCAGCCTGGCCTTGGCGCCCAGGTACGTCACCGCCTGGGAGACGGTGGTGGGCTGTTTGAAGGCATCCAGGGCGGCGAGGAGGATGGCGCCGTCGTCCCCTTGCGTGAGCGTGGGGTCGTTGAACCTTCGCGGGCTGACGGACGGGGCGCAGCTCAGGGTGATGCCGTCCACGGAGCGCAGGACCGTCACCGGCTCCTTCGCCAGCTTCGCGGGCGCGCGGTGACTGCCCAGCCAGTCCCCCAAGGTGAAGCGCTCCGTCGAGGGCGCGGTGTTCTTGAGCCGCGTGCGCCCGTTGAGCGTGACGCGCTTCCTTGCGTCCCGGTGCTTCCAGGCGAGTTCGTCCACCCGGTCCGAGTTGCGCTGCACCGCCGCTTCCAGCTCCGCGTCCTTGAAGCGGATCATCGGCACGGACACGTCGCCGGGCTCGCGCCGCTCGAAGTAGCCGAGGAACTCCGCGAACGTCTTCGCCTCCGTCACCATGTCGAAGCGCGCGGGGTGCTCCGTGACGAGCGCCCCGGGCTGAGCCTCCAGCCGCTGGTAGCCCACCACGCAGTCCATCCCGATGACGCGCTCCACCAGCTGGAGCTCCTCCGCGAGCCGCGCCTTGTTCGTGAACGGGAGGCCTCCGATGCCGGAGATTTCGACGTCCACGTTCGGATGGCGGCGCACGGACTCGATGACCTCCAGCAGCTCGCCGTCCTTCGCGCACGGCTTGAGCAGGCCCTTGGACATCTGCTCCAGCCGCTGCTGTTCGGAGAAGCAGCCGATGTCGATGACCATGTAGATGCGCTGGAAGGTCGCCGCCAGTGCCGCGACCAGCTCCACGCGCGGCACGCCCCAGAGGAAATACGTGCAGCAGTGGCGCGACAGGTCCACGCCCGCCCAGGTGCTCCCGAGGAACTCCGCCGTGCTGCCCGCGAAGTCGTAGCGCATCTGCCACGTCCGGCCGGCGATCTCCTGGTGATCCCTGCGCACGTTCTCCTCGGAGCGCAGGAACGGCTTCGCCCGGCCGAAGTCCGCCTTCTGGTTGCCGCGCGCCCCGCCGCAATACAGGCAGTTCTCACCGCAGCCCTTGCCCGGCGCGACCCAGCCGGAGAAGGAGTGCGCGTCCCGCTGGCTCAGGAAGATGTCGTTGAAGTGCGAGTAGTAGACGTCTTCTGTATTGGTCGCGCGCTGCACGTACGCCAGCGGCAGCCTGCGGGGGCGCCCGTCCGGGGTCCGCGTCACACAGTTGGGCGGGGCTTCCTCCCCATTGCAGAGCGCCAGCAGGGGGACTTCTCCGTCACCCAGCACGACGTGGTCGATGCAGTCGTAGCCGCTCAGCTCCTTCCACCAGTACGACGCGGAGTTGCCTCCCACGACGATGCGGATGGACGGGTCGATCTTCCGGACCGTCCGCGCGATGAGCAGCGCGCGGTCCACGTGGTGGAACCACTTCAGGCTGATGCCAATGAGCTTCGGGCGCACGCGGGCGATGAGGCGCTCGAAGGAGTCCTTCACCTCCCCTGCGCTCTCGTCGCCGTCCCACAGCCGCACGAAGGCTTCAATCCCGCCGCGCCGCAGGTAGCTGGCCAGGTAGAGGATGCCGCACGTGGCTTCGCCCGTTCCGGCACCGACGAGGAGGACTGGCGAGAGGGCACGACCACTGCTCATGGGACGACCACCGAACTGGGAGAGAGACGACGCCAGCGTAGGCGAAACCCGCCAGGACCCGCGTGGATTCGTCGCCTCCCCGCCGCCCAGGCGGCCAGCCTGCTCGCAGGAGGCAGGGCCGCTTCGCGAGGGGCTTCAGGGCGCCGGAGGACCCTTCGGAGCCCTGCCCTGGGAGAGGTGCCGGAGGAACATCAGCATCCCACCTGCCGCGATGACTCCCACCGCCACCATCGCGCCCGTGACGACGATGACGGCGAGCCCCATCGCGAAGCCACCGTCGTAGCCGCCGCCGTGGTGAGCGGGTTCCATGGCCACGATCAGGACAAACACTCCGAGGAGCAGCGCGATGACGCTTCCGGCGAAAATGAGGAATCGTTTCATGGGCGGTCGTTGAACCGACTCGAGCTTGCCGGCTCACGCCCGCGAACGCCACTCGCGTCTGGCGCCGTCGCCGACGGTTTCCGTCCCCGCCTGCGCCGCCGCCGCTTCGACGTGGCCCCCGGAGGCTGTCCTCCCAACGCCCGCAGCACCTGTGCGCGCACACTGCCTTCCAATCGCAGTTGCTGCATGAGCGCTTGCGCCTGCCGGGCGCTCTGGGGATTGCGCAACCCCTCCCCCAGGCGCTCCACGATGTCGATGCGCAGCGCCACCGGCCCGATGACCTCGTAGCCGAAGGCCCGCGCGTTGCGGCCCGCCAGCACCGCGACGTTCAGCGCCGGCTCCTGGGGGATGCCCTGCGGGCACGGGGCGTTCTGGAACAGCGCCGTCAGCATGGCCCGCCGCTCCAGGGCCTGGGGCGACAGGGCTCCGGTGACGTAGAGGAAGCGCTGGCCCTCGTGGACACCCTGCGCCTTCAGCCGCTCCCGTGACTCCTCGTCCAACAGCCGCCACTGCTCGTGCGCCTCGCCCTGGGAGATGATCCCCAGTCCTTCCGCCAGCCGGTAGGACACGCCTCGCATCGCCGGTGCGCGGCTCTCGCCCGTGAAGGACTCCGCGGGAAAGCCTCCCATGGCCTCCGTGACCAGGTCCCTGGCCAGCGCCACCAGCCGCCGCTCCAGCCGCTGCCGCGCGCCGCCCGTCCACACCTCCGGCTCCGCCAACGCCAGCTGCGGGGAGCGCCGGTCGCGTCCCCGCACCAGCCGGCCCAGCGGCTGCGACTCGAAGGAGATGCGCCCCAGGGGGTCCACCTCGAAGGCGTCATGCGTCGCGTCCACCACGCGCTGGACGAACTGCTCCTCCGTCATCAGCGCGCCTTCGCCGCCCGGCACCTCCGTCAGCAATTGGCCCAGCTTCGCGAACGGGCTGTCCGAACTGGCCTGCGACTGCGCGCTGGCCCTCACGAAGCGGCGCGCGCTCCTCCTCGCGGCCCGCTGCACGAAGCGCTCCACCAGCCGCTCATGCAGAGCGTCCCCCAGCGCGTCCTCGATGCGGCGCGTGCGCTCCTGCCAGTCCTCCGCGTCATTCAGCCAGCCCGGACGGTGGCTGATGTACGTCCAGATGCGGATGGCCGCGAGCCGGTCCATCAACGTGTGGATGTCCCCGGACGCGTCGTCCAATGGCGACACCTGCCGGCCCAGCCAGGTGGGATCCAGCTTTCCATCCCCTGCCGTCAGCTGGAGGAACGTCTCACGCAGCAAGGCGACGTGCTGACCGAAGAGTCCCTTGCGGAAGTCCGGCACCTGGCAGACCTGCCACAGCAGCTCCACGGAGGCCTTGTCGGTGGTGAGCTCGCGGATGGCGGGCACGGCCGACAGTCCCTTGAGCGCGTCGAAGTCGTCCGCGCGCTCCACCCGGACGAAGGCGTTGTCGCGCGGCGCTCGCGACAGGGAATCCAGCAGCGCCTCCGGGCTGGTGAAGTCCAGCGAGGAGTTGCGCCAGATGAGGCTGCGCACCGCCGGGAAGCGGTGGGTTTCGATGGCGGAGACGATGCGCGGCGGAAGCTCCGGCAGCGTGTTCAGCGCGCCGAAGCTCCCGTCGTTGAGGTGCCGCCCCGCGCGGCCGGCGATCTGCGCCAGTTCGTCCGGATACAGGTCGCGCTGCTCCGCGCCGTCGTACTTGCTGAGCGTCGCGAAGGCCACGTGGTTGAGGTCCAGGTTCAACCCCATGCCAATGGCATCCGTGGCCACGAGGTACTGGACCTCGCCGGATTGATACATCGCCACCTGCGCGTTGCGCGTCCGGGGCGACAGCGCGCCCAGCACCACCGCCACCCCGCCCCTCAGGCGGCGCAGGGACTCGGCCAGCTCGTACACGCGGTCCGCGGAGAACGCGACCACCGCCGAGCGCGGCGGCAGGCTCTTCAGCGAGCGTCGGCCGGAATAGCGCAGCTGCGACAGGCGCGTGGCGCGCTTCAGGGACGCATGCGGGATGAGCGCCTGCACCATGGGCCGCATCGTTTCCGCGCCCAGGAACCAGGTCTCCTTCCGGCCACGCGCGTGGAGCAGCCGGTCCGTGAAGACGTGCCCGCGCTCCCGGTGCGCGGCGAGCTGGATTTCATCCACCGCGAGGAAGTCCACGGGCCGGTCCGTCGGCATCGCCTCCACGGTGCAGATCCAGTAGTCGGGCCGGGGCGGGATGCGCTTCTCCTCCCCCGTCATCAGCGCGACCCGGCCCTCGCCCACCTTCGCGGTCACCCGGTCGTAGACCTCCCGGGCAAGCAGGCGAAGCGGCAGGCCGATGATGCCTGAGTCGTGCTCGAGCATCCGTTCGATGGCGCGGTAGGTCTTCCCGGTGTTCGTGGGCCCCAGCTCCGCCACGACGACGGACGGCCGGCTGGATGGGCTCGAGCTCATTGGCGAAGACTAACCCTGAACCCCCTGCTCCGCCCCGGAGGCCGCAAGGGATGTTCGCGAGCAACGTCCCTGCCCGCGCCCAGCGTGGAAGCAGGCGTCGGCGGAAGCGCCGCGAGCCCCTGTTCACGGAGGGCTCGCGCCCCGGGGCGGGACGGACAGGCGCGGCGCTTCCGGCACGCGGGGGCAGGAGGGATGGACGGCCATGCCAGGGCCGCCCAGCTTCCCGACACGCAGCCGTCCGGAGGCAATGCCATGGCCGACCCGCATCCACAGCCGCTTGGTGACGACACCGGGGATGACCTGGCGGTCCGCCTCACGCTGCTCAACGCCGCGCTCGCGACCAAGGTCGTCTGCGTGCGGCGATACACGCGTCACGCCCTCCGCGCGAATGGCCCTCATCACCAGGCGGTGAAGGCCGCGTTCGGCCAGCACGCGCGCGAGGAGCAGGACCACGCGCTGAGGCTCGCCGAGCGCATCCAGCAGCTGGGCGGCCGGCCGGACTTCAACCTTGGAGGACTCATGCCCCGCGGTGACACCCATGACGACGAGGGACGCACGCTGGTGGAGCTGCTCCGCGAGAACCTGGAGGCGGAGCGCCTCGCCATCGCGACGTACCGCGACCTCATCCCCTACTTCGCGGAGCACGACCCCACCACGCAGCGGCTGCTGGAGGAGCTCCTCACCGAGGAGGAGGCGCACGCCAGCGCCCTGCACGCGCTCCTGGAGCCTTGAGACCCCGGCCCGGTGGATCCCTCGGGCGGGTCCTGAACGGATCCGCCGGGCCGTGGTTCCTCAGGTGCTCGGGGTGAGCCGCGCGTCGCGGTAGCGCACCATCCGCTTCAGCGACGGGTCCCACAGGTTCAGCCGCAGGCAGCCCACGATGTCCTTGAGCGTGAGCGCGGTGACGTGTGGCCCCTGCAGCTCCGGGATGGCCGCCATCGCCTCCGGCAGCCGGTAGAACGGGATGCGTGGATTGAGGTGGTGCACGTGGTGGTAGCCGATGTTGCCCGTGAACCACGCCATCACCGGCCCGAAGCGCATGTAGCTGCTGGCCTCCAGCGCCGCGTCCGCGTGGTTCCACGCGGCTTCCGGCAGGATGGCCACGTCGTCGAAGTTGTGCTGCGCGTAGAACAGGTACGTGCCCAGCGCGTACGCGGCGATCAGCGGCCCCACGAAGGCGCACAGGTAGACGCCCAGGCCGAAGAAGTGCCAGACGGCCGCGGACAGCGCCACGTGCACACCCAGCGCGAGCCCGGACGTCCAGTAGCGCTTCGGGTTCTTCACGAACGGCTGGAGGCACAGGCTGTAGAGGAACGCGGTGAAGTAGCCCAGCATCAGCGTCACCGGGTGGCGCTCCACCACGTAGCCCAGGCGCTCGGCCCCCGTGGCCTTCCGCCACTGCTCCGTGGTCCAGGTGACGAAGGTGCCCGCGGAGTCCGCCGCGATGCGCGCGGTGTTGGCGTGGTGATGGTTGTGCGTGTCATTCCAGATGCGCGCGGGCGTGAGCGTGAGCAGGCCCTGCACCTGGAAGAGCGCCTTCGCCCACCGGGACTTCGGCAGGAGCGCCCCGTGCATCGCGTCGTGGAAGAGGATGAAGCAGCGGATGAGCACCAGCGCTTCAATGAGGCCGCCCAGGATGCGCAGCGGCCACCAGGGCGCCGCGGCCGCCAGCGCCACCGCGCCCGCGAGCGCGGCGTAGGTGGAGACGAGCGCCCCGATGGAGCGCCCGGTGTCCTGGGCCGCGAAGGGACGCGTGCGGGCGATGAGGTCCTTGTTCGACGGCGACGCGGTTCGTTCCATGTCGACAGGGCTCCGGCGGTGACCGCCCGGCGACACACCGGGACGGGCTGACCGTCAGCGTTGTCCCATCCGCATGTCACGGCCGGGTCAGCGCTTCCCACGTCGTGCGACATGGGCCCCACGCGTCATGGATGACGCGAGAAGCCGTGCGCTCAGCGCTTCTTGCGCCAGGCGCGCAGCTCCGCCTTCTTCTCCTTGCCGACCGCGTCCAAGCGCTCCTGCCATTGCTCACGGTAGGGACGCAGGGCCTCCGCCACCGCGCGGGCCACCACGAGGTTGCGGTACCACTTGGCGTCCGAGGGCACCAGGTGCCAGGGCGCCTGCTCGGTGGACGTCTGCGCGAAGACGTCCTCGTAGGCGCGCGTGTAGTCCGCCCAGTGTTTGCGGTCCTCCCAGTCCCCGGCGGAAATCTTCCACGCCTTGCGCGGCTCCTGCTCACGCGCCAGCAGCCGCTGCTCCTGCTCCTCCTGGCTGATGTGGAGGAAGAACTTGAGGATGACGGTGCCGTGCTCGGTGAGCAGCGTCTCGAAGTCGCGGATGTGATGGTAGCGCGATTTCCAGAGCGGCTTGGGGACCAGGTTGTTCACCCGCGCCACGAGCACGTCCTCGTAGTGCGAGCGATTGAAGATGGCGAACTCGCCCTGGCGCGGGGCCGCGCGGTGCACGCGCCAGAGGAAGTCGTGCTCCCGCTCCTCCGTGCTGGGCACGCCAAAGGACGTCACGACCACGCCGCGCGGGTTGAGGCTGCCCACCACGTGCTTGATGGTGCCGTCCTTGCCGGCGGTGTCGCGCCCCTGCAGGACGATGAGGACGGAGTTCATCTTCGCGCCCCACAGCAGGTCCTGGAGGTCGAACAATTCCTCGCCCAGGGCCTCGAACTCCACCTTCGCCTCCTCCCGGTCCGCCTTCTTTGGCGGCGACGTGGGGATGCGCTCCAGCTTCACCTTCGCGCCCTGCTTGTCATTGCGGATGATGTCCATGGTCCCCTTCGCTCCTGATGCCGGCGGCAGCGTGCCCGGAGCGAGGGCGGATTCATACCGTCCCGGGCCAGGGCGGCGGCAAAACGTCCGAGTCGAACCTTTCCTGGGAACTACATCCCTCCTGAATCACGGAACCTCCGCCTCCAGCGTCCTACGACAAGAAGTGCGAACGCCTATCGGGCTCTTCAATCCAGACAAGAGCCTCCCGGATTCAATCCCTCTCGCAATTCCAGCCTTCCCCCCATCTCCCCTGCTCCTTCGCCTTCACGACCCGCCACGTCGCGAAGGCCTTCAGTCCTGGCCCCTCATGATCCTGCGGCCCCCCCTGCGACTGTTGTCCACCCTGGCGCTGCTGCCCACGCTGGCCAGCGCCGCCTCCACCCCCGCCCCCGCGTTCGACCTGGAGCGGCTGAGCCTCAATCCGACGTCGCGCGCCGCGCTCGGCACATCGGCCGGGGGTTTGCGCGAGCCGGGTGAGTTGCGGCTGTCCCTGGCGGCGCACCACGAGCGCTCGCCGCTCACGCTCTACCGGGATGGCGAGCGGAGGGAGTCGCTCATCGGGTCGCGCACGCAGGTGCAGCTGGCGGGCACCTATACGGTGAGCAAACGGGTGGAGGTGGGCGCCATCCTCCCCCTGATGGCCCACCAGGGAACGAGCGGTTTCTCCAATGTGGGCATGACGTCGCCGGAGTCGTGGGGCCTGGGGACGCCGGTGCTACAGGGCCGGCTGGGGCTGCTGGACGAGGCGTCCGCGCCGGTGTCCCTTGCGGCGGAGCTGGCGGTGGGGCTGCCCGTGGGCAACAAGGACGCGCTCCAGGGCAGCGGCGGCTGGGACGTCACGCCGCGCGTGGCCGCGGGCCGCACGGTGGGGCCGGTGGTGTTGGGGCTGGAGGCGGGCGTCCGGCTGCGCAACCGCACGGCGGTGGGGTCGCGTGAGGTCGGCTCGGAGCTGCCCTGGGCGGCCACGGTGGCCACCACGGGCCACAAGCTGCGCGGGGAGCTGGGCCTGCGCTCCGCGGTGCCGCTGACGGACAGCCCGGTGCCTCTGGAACTGCTGGCGGGCGGCCGCTACGCGCTGGGGTCCCGGATGGAGGTCTTCGCGCTGGGCGGTCCCGGCCTGGGCACCGCGCCGGGCACGCCCGCCTTCCGCGTGATGGCCGGCCTGTCGGTGGCCGCGCTCCAGGTGGACCGGCCGGTGATGCGCCCCCGCGTCGCGGAGGCCCCCGCGCCGGAGCCGGAGCCGGTCGCGCCCCCGGTGGCGGTGGTGGACGTGTGCGCTCCGAATCAGAGCCACTCGCTGGAGCAGTGTCCGAACCTGGATGACGACAGCGACGGCGTCGCCAATGCGAAGGACCACTGCCCGGTGGACCCCGAGGACCGCGACGGCTTCCTGGACGAGGACGGCTGCCCGGAGGTGGACAACGACGGCGACGCGGTGGCGGACGTGGTGGACAACTGCCCGCTGGAGTCCGGTCCCGCGTCGAACCAGGGTTGCCCGGCGAAGCAGAAGCAGCTGGTGGTCATCACCCAGGACCGGTTGGAGATCCGCGAGAAGGTCTACTTCGCCTCCGGCAAGGCGCAGGTGCTGCCGCGTTCGTTCCCGCTGCTGGAGCAGGTGGCGAAGGTCCTCGAAAACCACCCGGAGCTGACGGCCATCCTGGTGGAGGGCCACACCGATTCGCGCGGCCGTCCGGAGACCAACCGGACGCTGTCGCAGCAGCGCGCCGCCGCGGTCATCCAGAAGCTGGAGTCGCTCGGCGTCGCGACGGCCCGGCTGATGGCCGCCGGCCGTGGCCCTGATGCGCCCGTCGCCTCCAACACCACCGCGTCCGGCCGTGAGCTCAACCGGCGCGTGGAGTTCCACATCGTCCCGCACGACTGAGCCGCTGTCCGTCCCCTTCTCCCTCCTTCATCCGCAGCACCCACCTCACTCATTCGGAGCCCCTCATGACGACCTCTTCCTACCGCCTCCTCGTGGGGGCCTTGGCCGCGCTTTGCCTGAATGCCCGTGCGACCGCCGAGGCCTCGCCTGTTTCCCCCGCCGTGTCCCCGCATCCACTGGCCGCGGCGCTCCCCGACACGCCCCCCGCGGCGCCTGTCATCCTGACCCCCACGCTGGGCCTGCTGCTGTCCACCGCGCTGCCGTTCTACAGCGGCACCGCGGAGGTGGGCGCGAAGGTGACGCTCAGCCTGGACGGCAAGGTCATCGCGACGGTGACGGCGGACGTGAACGGCCACTGGAGCTACGCGCCGTCGCTGCTGGAGCTCCTGTCCGACGGCGTGCACACGCTGGTGGCGGTGAGCACCAACGTCGCGGGCCAGACGGGCCCCGCCGCGAGCGTGCAGTTCAGCATCCTGGCACTGGGGCCGGAGACGGTCATCGTCAGCGGTCCGGCGGCCTACAGCGCGCAGCAGAAGGCGCGCTTCGTGTTCGCGTCGTCCGCGCTGCTGGTGTCGTACCAGTGCGCGCTGGACAGCAACACGTTCGCGGCGTGTGACAACCCGCGAGACTTCACGGGCCTGGCCGAGGGCCCGCACCAGCTCCAGGTGCGCTCCAGGGACCTGTTCGGGCTCCTGACGGACCCCACGCCGGCCACGTATTCGTGGACGGTGGACACGGTGGCGCCGGTGGTGACGCTGGTGACGTATCCGCCGCCGGTGCTCACTGGGACGGTGGCGCCGTTCGGCTTCTCCGCGAACGAGACGCCGGCCACGTTCCAGTGCAGCGTGGACGGGCTGGCATTCCAGGTCTGCCTGGCGAACATCACGCTGGAGAACCTGCTGCCCGGGACGCACACGCTCCAGGTCCGCGCGGTGGACGCGGCGGGCAACATCGGCATCGCGGTGCGCCACAGCTGGGACATGATCCCGGCGGCCGGCGGTGGCACGGGCTCGGATGGTGGCACCGGCACGGGTGTCGATGGCGGCACGGGAGGCACCACGGATCCGGGCCCGGGCACCGGCGGTGGCCAGACGCCGGACGACTCCGGCGTGATTGGCCAGACGCCCGACGACGAGATGCTCGGCGGCGGCCTGGGCTGCGGCGCCGCGACGCCTGCTCCGGCCATGTGGGCCGGCGCGCTGCTCGCGGGCCTGGTGGCGCGCGCCCGCCGCCGGAAGTCCTGAGCCTCACCGCTTCGCGAGCCGCAACAACTCCCCTCTTCCTCGCGGTGACACGAGAAAGGGCGCGCGGTGTTCCCCTTCCATCGCGGCAACCGGGAGGGGAACACATGGCAGGGCATCGATTCATCGCGCGCACCGTTGGGGCCTTGGCGCTCGCCGGGCTCGTGGGCTGCACCGACAACGCATCACCCGTGGAAGCCACCGCCACACTGGCGACGTCCCAGGCGGAGCTGGCCTCCGTGGCCCAGGCGGCCGCCGGCAGGAAGCACTTCCAGGAGGCCCTGCCCGGCACCAACGGCCGTTCCTGCGCCACGTGCCACGTGTTCGCGGACGACACCGCGCTCACGCCCGCGCACGTGGAGGCGCTCTGGGCGCGCAACCCCGCGGATCCGCTGTTCAACCGCATCGACGCGGATGACCCCACCGCCCCCGTGCCCACCTACGAGCACCTGAAGAAGGGGCTGGTGCGCGTGGTGCTCCCCCTGCCCGCGAACATGGACGTCATCGACGTGCACGGGAATGTCATCACCGCGCCGGACCGGAAGGTCTCCGTCTGGCGCGGCGTGCCGAGCATCGCCGACACCGGCTTCTCCGGCCCCTTCCAGTTCGACGGCCGCGAGACCGACCTCGTCACCCAGGCCCAGAGCGCCGTCACCAACCACAGCGAGGGCGGGACCGTGGCGCCGCACGTGCTCCAGCGCATCGCCGCGTTCGAGCGCAGCGTGTTCAGCTCCCCCCGTGCCCGCTTCGTGTCGGAGCTGCTGGAGCGCGGCTGGCCCCTGAGCGCCATCCCGGATCCGGACGCCCTGATGCTGCTCAACGCCTCCGAGCGGCGCGGACGCGACGTCTACAACCTGGCCTGCGAGGCCTGCCACGGCGACCGCACGCGCAACCGCATCGTGAACCGCGCCACGCATGACGCGCTCTTCTATGCCCTCAAGCCGGACGGCAACGTCCAGTACACCGCCGCGCCCGGGGCACCGCCCAGGCCCGTCAATGTGCCCCGGCCTCACAGCGAGTTCATCAACGCCGGCTATGCGCTCATGACCTACCTGGGACAGCGCGGCGTCGTGCCCCTCTACAACATGTCCGTCGACTTGCCCCAGTACCGCTTCCGCTTCTACACGGACGGCACGCGCCAGCACCCCGTCACCGACCTGCCTCCCATCCCCGTCACCGCGAGCGGCCACCCGGATGACATCAACCCCGCCCTGGATGAGAACGGCGCGCCCATCGTGGGCCCCGCGCTGTTCCCCCAGTGGTACTCCACCGACCCGGGCCGCGCGCTGATCAGCGGCGACCCCGCGGAGTTCGAGGCCTTCGACGTGCCGTCCTTGCGCGGCATCGCCCGCACCGCGCCGTACTTCCACGACAACAGCCACGAGACGCTCGCGGAGACGGTGGACACCTACAGCCGCTTCATCCTCCCGGGCGTTCCCACCGTGGGCCTGCCGCTGCACCCGCCCGAGTTCCCGGGCGGGCCGCCGGAGTCCCTCACCCCGGCGCAGAAGCAGGACCTGGTGCGCTTCCTCCAGCGGCTGTGAGGCCCCTTCAGCGCCGCCACTCCAGCTCCGGCGCCGACACCCGGGGCGGAGGCGGCAGGAAGGTGTGCGCCAATCCCCGCAGGCCCCGCGCGAAGAGCTCCTCGCGGATCCACTGGCACAGCGCCGCCGCCTCGCCCTCGTGCCCGGGCGACAGGCCGAAGGTCGCGTGCCACTCCACGAAGGTCTGCCCGGTCGCCGTCACCGGCGTCACCCGCAGCTTCGCCACGAAGTCGCGCACCGGCAGCGGGCCTTCCAGCATCTCGTAGGCATAGCTGCGCGCATGCGGGTCGTACGCCAGCCGGGCCTCCAGGTACACCTCGCCGTCGCGCGTGGTGAGCCGGCGCAGGGGGCCGGTCCCCGGCCCGGGATGCGTCACCCGCTCGCTGGAGACGATGCCGGGGTGCCAGCGCGGAAGGCTGTCAAAGCCTCCCACGCGGTCCCAGACCACGTCGGCGGGTGCCTGGATGAGCTGACTCGCATACGCCTCGGCCATCGGTGCCTCACGTCTTTCGTGCATGGACATGTTCAAGAAGGGGTTCCCCGTTGAGGGTGACCATGCGTCTGGAGGGTGCCCAACCGTCCACGGGCGGGCCTCCGGGCGCAGGGCGTGCCCCTCGCGCGGGGTGCGCTCCCATCAGGCCGTGCGGCCCTGGAAGCCCTCGCAAAGCCATACAGCCAACGGACACCGCTCCCCACCGCGTCGCAACGAACCCATGCCGCCCCCCCATGTCAGGCATTGAGGCGCGTGATGTGGAGCAAGAACGGCGGGGGCGAAATCGTCCAAAAGGGCTGTTCGTGGAGGTCCGCATCCCCGGCCAGTGCGCGTGTGGCCCCGCGATCATCGGCATGGCTGGGGAGACTCGTCCTCCAGGGCATGGGCCTTCGGGATGTGAAGCATTGTCCCGGCATGCGTGTTGAAGGCGCATGGCGCATGCCCCTTGCCGAGGAGATGCCCGATGACCTCCGCTTCCATCACCGAGTACGAAACGCGCCTTTACTGGCAAGGAGAACGGGGCGCGGTGCTGACGAGCGACCGTGCGCCCCCCGTGCCGATTGGCCGTCCCCTGGGCGACCAGGAGGCCCCCTCCGGGGACGGGCGGTGGGACCCCGAGGCGCTGCTGGTGGGCGCGGTGGAGGGGCGCACGCTGCACGCGTTCCTGGACGGGGCCCGGGAGGCGGGCGTGGGGGTGCTCTTCTACCAGAGCTCCGCCACGGCCCGGTTGGTGCGCGGTAGCCCCGAGCAGGCGGCCCAGTTCACCGACCTCATCGTCCGGCCGCACGTCGCCGTGGCCAGCGCGCGGGAGGCGGAGGACGTACGCCAGCTGTTCGCCCGGCTGCCGGCGCGCTGCTTCCCCAGCTCCATGCTCCAGCTCACCCCGCGCATCGAGCCGGTGGTGGAGGTCTGGGCCCAGCCCCGTGGGACACCTGTCAAAAACCACGCACCCCGCGCGGGTGAGGTGGGTGCGGCGGTTCCCTGGGAGAGCGGCGTGCGCAGTGTGGAAGGACATGCCGACGAATCCACAGACGAACCCGCCCACGAAGCCGGTGAAGGAGCCGGATCCGAAGCCCACGCCTGAAATCGAGCCGCCCCGGCCGTCCACCCCGGAGAAGGATCCACCGCCGGGCGAACCCCGGCGCCAGGAACCGCCGCCGCCCCTTCAGGACCCCGAGGTGAAGCCGGGCATCCAGGAGCCACCCGCGCATGATCCCAACCATCCGGGACCGCCGGCGATCATCGCGGGTCCCGCTGTCTGAGATTGCAGGCGTCCGCGCGGGTGGTGGGTTCCCACGACCCTGACACACCGGATGTTCAACCCCATTCACCAGGAGAGAACGACTCCCTGTCTCTCCTGGACCTTCGTCCAGTGCCGGCGTTGGATGTTTCCGTGCGGCGATGCAAGGAGCTGCGAGGAACCGTAGAGTGAGGTGCGTTCGTCGCGCGCCATGCCCACGACCTCCTCGATGTCCACGCTGCTCCGCCTCGCCGCCGTCGCCGCGGCCTGCGCGGTGATCATGGCCCTGGTGGGAGCCGGGACCGCGGACCTGGCGACAGGGCCTCGCTGCGCGGTGCTGGCGGTGAGCGCCTTCGTGCTGGCGGCGGTGGGCGCGCTGTCCGCCCTGCGCGCGCTGGCCCGGAGCGAGCGCGAGTGCGCCCGGCTGCGCGAACAGGCGGACGACGCCCGGGCGCTGCGCGACGCGGTGATGGACATCACCCCGGTGGGCTTCGCGTTCTACGACCGCGACCTGAAGTACGTGCACGTCAACGCCGCGCTCGCCGCGATGAACGGCCTGCCCGCGAAGGCACACCTGGGCCGCCATGTCTCGGAGGTTCTGCCCGCGCTGGGCACGTCGCTCGCGCCCCGGCTGGCCCGCGCGCTGGAGTCGGACGCGCCTCTTCAGGACCTGAGCCTCCAGGTGGAGACGCCCGCGGCGCCCGGCGAGACGCGCTTCTGGTTCGGGAGCTATTCGCGCGTGCGTGGCGCTGGTGGCGCGGTGCTGGGCGTCATCGCGTCCCTGTCGGAGGTCACCGAGCGGATGCGCGCGGAGGCGTCCCTCCAGGACCATGAGGGGCGCCTGGACGTGCTCACCCGGTCGCTGCCGGACTACCTGTGGGGCGGGAAGCTGCGGGACGGCGTGTTGCGTGACTTCTATTGCACGCCCGTCATCGAGCGCACCACCGGCTACCCGGCCAGCGCCTTCACCGGCACCGGCCCGGAGGGTACGCCCGCGCCGCTGTGGGCGGAGATGATCCACCCGGAGGACCGGACGCGCTATCGCGAGTGCATCGAGTCGCTGGCCCTGGCCCCCAGCACCGAGGTGGAGATTGAACACCGCATCATCTGCGCGGACGGGCGCGTGCGCTGGGTGCGCAGCCGCGCCGCGGCCTCCGGCCTGGACGACCGGGGCGGCGTGCACCTGGGCTGCGTCGTCACCGACATCACCGACCGGCGCCTGGCCGAGGACCTGCGCCAGCGGCTGAACGACAGCTTCCGTCGCTCCGCGGCGGAGTGGCGCCGCACCTTCGACGCGGTGTCGTCGCCGCTGCTGGTGCTGAGCGCGGACGGCATCATCCACCGGCTCAACGACGCGGCCCGCGTGCTCTTCCGGGAGGCGGACCCCGCGGGCCAGCCGCTCGCCGCCGCCGCCGGGGCCCCGCCCTGGTCCAGCGCGGGGCCGCTGGTGGAGGAGCTGCGCGCGACGCATGCCAGCGCCAGCCGCCAAGTGCACGACGCGGAGTCCGGACGCACCTGGGAGCTGTCGGCCGCCTGGGTGGATGAGAAGGCCAGCGAGGACCCTCGCATCATCCTGGTGGCCACGGAGGTCACGCGGCTGCTGGAGTTGCAGGCCCACGTGCGGCGCGGTGAAACCATGGCCGCCATGGGCGCCATCGTCGCGGGCGTGGCCCATGAAGTGCGCAACCCCCTGTTCTCCATCTCCGCCGTCGTGGACGCGGTGGAGGCCACCTACGGCGCCCAGCCGGAGTTGAAGCCGTACCTGGACGTGCTGCGCGGCGAGGTGCGCCGCCTCACCCACCTCACCCAGGAGCTGTTCGAATACGGCCGTCCCACCCGGGGCGAGTGGACGGACGGAGCCGTGGGCGCGGTGGTCGCCGAAGCCCTGTCCGCCTGCGCGCTCACGGGCGACAAGGCCTCCGTGAAGCTCGCGCGCGAGCTGTCGGACGCGCTGCCCCCCGTGCGCATGGACGCGCGCCGCCTGTTCCACGTCTTCCGCAACGTGGTGGAGAACGCCGTGCAGCACTCACCCCAGGGCGCTACCGTCCACGTGACGGCGGAGGCCGTGGAGGAGGCAGGGCGCCCGTGGGTGCGCTGCACCGTCCACGACGGAGGGCCCGGCTTCAAGAGCGAGGACCTGCCCCACGTCTTCGAGCCCTTCTTCAGCAAGCGCCGGGGAGGCACCGGCCTGGGGCTGTCCATCGTCCAGCGCATCCTGGAGGAGCACCAGGGGCGCATCCGTCTGTCCAACCATCCCCAGGGAGGCGCCGAGGTGACCATCCTGCTGCCGGCCCTTCCCCCGGCTGTGATCGCCGGGCCCCTTCCGAAGTCACAGGTATCATGACGCGCACCCGCATCCTGCTCGTGGACGACGAGCCCGGCGTCCGGCTGGGCATGAAGGGCTACCTCACGCAGCACGGCTTCGACGTGGACGAAGCCACCAGCGTGGCGGAGGCCCAGGAGGGCTTCCGCACGCACCGGCCCGACGTGGCCGTCATCGACTACCGGCTGCCGGACGGCACGGCGCTGGAGCTGCTGCCCCGGCTCAAGGAGCTGGACGCGGCGGTGCCCCTGGTGGTGCTGACCGGGCACGGCTCCATCGAGCTGGCGGTGCAGGCCGTGAAGGAAGGCGCCGAGCAGTTCCTCACCAAGCCGCTGGAGCTGGCGGTGCTCAAGGTGGTGCTGGAGCGGCTCGTGGCCCAGCGCCGGGAGCGGCAGCGCCTGCTGGCGGACCGCTCGCGCACGGCGCGCACGCAGGTGGATCCGTTCCTGGGCAACAGCCCCGCCATCCGCGCGCTGCGCGACGAGGCGGAGCGCGTGCGCGACAGCGACAGCCCGGTGCTCGTCACCGGTGAGACGGGCAGCGGCAAGAGCGTGCTCGCGCGCTGGCTGCACGAAGGCGGACCGCGCAAGGAGGCCCCCTTCGTGGATTTGAATTGCGCCGCGCTGTCCAAGGACCTGCTGGACTCGGAGCTGTTCGGCCATGAGAAGGGAGCCTTCACCAGCGCGGTGGCCGCGAAGCAGGGGCTGCTGGAGGTGGCGGACCGGGGCACCCTGTTCCTGGATGAGATTGGCGACATGGACGTGGCCGTCCAGCCCAAGCTGCTCAAGGTGCTGGAGGAGAAGCGCTTCCGGCGCCTGGGCGACGTGAAGGACCGGCGCGTGGATGTGAGGCTCGTGGCCGCCACGCACCAGGACCTGCAGGTGGCCGCGAGGGAGAAGCGCTTCCGCAACGACCTGTACTTCCGCATCAGCACGCTCATCCTGCACGTGCCGGCCCTGCGCGAGCGCGCGGAGGACGTGCCGGTGCTCGCGCGCCACTTCCTGGCGGAGATGGGCGCGCAGCGGGGGCGCGGTCAGGTGGAGCTGGAGCCCGACGCCGAGCGCGCCCTCATGACCTACAGCTGGCCGGGCAACATCCGCGAGCTGCGCAACGTGCTGGAGCGCGCGGTGCTCCTGTCCGGCAGCCCCCGCCTGTCGCGCAGCGCCCTGCGCTTCGAGTCCCTGCTGCCCGCGGAGGAGCCGCTGGGCGAGGACCTCACGCTGGAGGAGCTGGAGCACCGCCACATCGATCGCGTGCTGGCGCGCGAGGGCGGCCACGTGGAGCGCGCGGCGGCGAAGCTGGGCATCTCCCGCAGCTCGCTCTACGCGAAGCTCAAGGGCTGGCAGCACAAGGGGGGATGACGGCGGAGCGCAGTCGGAATGCCCGGGACGGGCTTGCGTGAGTCCCGGGCGCTCCGGCCCCGGACTACATCGGGGTCACGCATCCCGGCTGGGCAATGGCGCACCACGCTGCCTCCACACCTCACTCCGTGGCGAGCACCTCCAGCAACTTCTGGGTGACACCCGACACGGCGGCCCTCTCGCGGTTGGTCAGCACCGCGAGTGAGGCCTTGCGCTCGGGCAGGTAGAAGGCCAGGGCGGAGAACCCGGGAATTTCGCCGTCATGGCCATGGCCAGGGCCCACGGGGGTGACGGCCCGCACCAGGCCCAGGCCATACCCGGGCATGTCTGGGATGGGCGTCGCCACCCAGTCGGTCATCTCCGCAAGCTGCACCGGGGCGAGCAGCGAGCGCTCGAACAGGGCCTGGTAGAAGGCGCTGAGGTCGTCGGCGCTGGAGACAAGGGCGCCAGCCGCGCCGGCTGCGGACGGATGGATGAAGTCGGTGAAGTCCATCCACGAGCCATCGCGCGGATCCCGCGAATAGCCCCGCACGGCGAGGGGCGGCAGCGGCTCGGCGCCGTCCAGCCCCGTGCTGCCCAGCTCCAGCGGCTCGAGGATGCGCGTGCGAATCTGCTGCGCCAGCGGCGTCCCCGTCACCGACTCAAGGATGTGGCCGAGGAGGATGTAGTTGGTATTGGAGTAATCCCAGCGCGTCCCTGGCTCGAAGGCGGGGGACTTCGCGGCACCCAGCGCGATGAGTTCCTCGGCGGTCCACGTCTTCCCGGGGTTCGCCTCGGCCTGGGCAAGGAAGTCCTGGCTCTGCGTGTAGTTGAACGCGCCGCTCGTGTGATTGAGGAGCTGGCGCACGGTGATGCGGTCCGCGCGGGGAAAGTCCGGCGCCCAGGTGGCCAGCGGCGCGTCCAGGGACAGCTTTCCCTCGGCCTGGAGCTGCAGGACGACCACGGAGGTGAAGGTCTTGGTGATGCTGCCCACGCGCAGCCGGTCCTCGGCCTTCAGTCCGGTGGAGGGCTCCATCCTGGAAACGCCCGCCGCGCCCCGCCACGTACAGTCCTGGAGACGCAGCGAGGCCGTGACCCCTGGGAGATCCCCGGCCGAGGCGGCCTCCTCGAGCGCGTGCTGCAGCCGGGGCGCGAGCCGGTCACAGACAGGGCCATCATCCTTCTCGCAACCCGAGACCCACAGCAACAGCGTTACGCCAAGTACGCATCGACCCGACCGATGGGTGAGCATCCGAAGTCCTCCAGGTGAATTCGCGGTGTGCGAACCAAACACCGGAGGCCCGTGCAATTGCTACCCACCCGGTGCCCGTGTCTCAGAACGCGACCTGGAACCGGGACATCACGACGTTCTCCGCTTCCCTGTCCCCTTCTGGAGCCCCGCCCACGTAGTTCGTGCGGTGGTAGTTCAACGCGACGCGCACGCGCCGGTTGAGGGCGAAGAGGGTGGCGACACCGAAGCCCCGGGCCTGGCTCACGGAGCGGGTGGGGTCCGCGAAGACGGGGAACGCATCGTCGTCCATGTCCAAACCCTGGTAGCGCACGGAGAGCTCCAGCGCCCCGCCCTTCCCTGTCTTGGGGTCGAAGGGGCGGTGGGGCTTGGGGCCCGTGAAGGACGCGTCCCCGCCCAGCACATACGACGCATACGCCTGCCACGCGTGGTGCCGCAGGCGCGCACGCTGATCCCCGATGCTCACCTCTTGTGACGACAGGACGTACTCCGCGAGGAGCCCCACCGGCCCCCAGTAGAAGTGGCCCTGGGGCGAGAGGCGCACGTGCTCTCCGTCCGCGATGGCGGTCGGTCCGGTGGTCCCGTTGTTCAGGAAGCTGAAGATGATCTCCTGGCCGGTGCTGCGCTGGGGCACCAGGCCGGTCGCGGACGCGGTGCTGGAGGGCGTGCCGAACTGGAGGCCCCGGGAGACGGCGACGCCCAGGCCCAGGCCCTGGAGCGCGGAGTCCGTATCGCCCTTGAAGGGCTGGGCGAAGACGCGGGCCACCAGGTCGAAGCTGTCGTCGGTGTTGACGTCGATGCTGGCACCGTCAGGAGTGCCGTTGATCACCGCGAACGCATAGTGGAGGCGCCCCCCGGCGATGTCGCCGTGCAGTTGCAGGCCCTCGTCGCGGACGGGGACCAGGTCGAAGGTGAGCGAGCGCTCGATGAAGGGGACGTCCGTGTTGGCCTGGAGCAGCTCCAGCCCGAAGGGCGCCTTGAAGCGGCCAGCGCGCAGGCGAAGCCACTCGACGGGGCGCAGGTCGACATACGCGTCCTGGATGAGCGGCTGATTGACGCCGAAGTCCGGCATGAGCCGGAAGTCCACGAAGCCGAACAGCGTCCCGTCCAGGAAGGGGCGCAGGCGCCGGATGAGGAACGTGTTGGTGCCGCTTCGGTCCGAGTCCGCCACGTAGAAGCGGCCGTCCCCCTGGAGCTGTCCACGGACCTTGAGCACGAAGGCCTTGTCGGCGGTGGAGAAGGTGTAGCCCTCCTCGGAGAGCTGGACGCTGGGGGGCTCCGGGGGCTTTTCGGGCTCGGTCGCCTGGGCGCGGGCCGGGGACGCGGCGAGCAGCAGCGACCCCAGGGTGACGAGGTGGGCGGCGGAGAAGGCGGACACGCGGGACCTTTCACATGAGGGGCGCGCACGTTCCCCACGTGAAGGGATGCTGTCAAGGATCGCGGGGCGTCGGGCGCAAGGGCCCACCCTCGGGTGTTCCCTTGAAGTCAGCAGCGGGAGGACCTCTCTTGCTGCGAGGATATCGCCATGCGTTTCCGCGCTTGCATCGCACTCCTGCTTCTCCTTTCGGCGTGCGCTACGCCGGCTCGCGGCACACGCGAAACGCGGAGTCAGGGACTCACCAACCTTGAGCGGGCGGCGAGGCTGCCCTGGGCTGACAATGGGCGGTGCGTGGTCCGCGAAGCGTCCCAGCCTTGGCCTGTCCTGGTGGAGCGGTGCTATCAGGCCCTCGACCATGACCGGCTCGAGTTTCACGACACCACGGGAAGATGCGCGGTCGCCTCCGCTGGCGCCGCTGCCGTGGGCGTCGGGTTCTGCGTGCTGGCGGCTCCTGAGATCGCGGTAGGAGCCGTGATCGTGCTTGGCGTGGTGGTGGTCGCCGTCGCCATCAAAGAAGCGCTGGATGCATATGAACTCCGCCACGCCTACCCCGAGGAAGCAGGGACCTCACGAGGAACGAAGGTGGCATCCCGGGACGCTGAAGCGCAACGCAAGCCCAAGCTGAAGCCCGAGCCAGCGGGACAGGACTGGCAGCCCCCAGTGCCGCCTGTGCCCGTGGACCGGACGGGCCGCGCCAGTTGTGAGCCTGTTCCGGTAAAGCACCGGGGAGGAGACGACATGCACAATCAGTGCGCCGATAGGGTTCCTCCCAACCGTTATCCTGGAATGGACGTGCTTGTTGGCGGTGTTCGCTTCGATGCGCTGCAAGTCGGCGTGCGAGTGCTGTGGGAGATCAAGACCCACCAGTTTGATACATACAACGAATTCATCCGGGATCAGGAGATCGAGAAGGAGATTGAGCAATTGCGCAATGAGCGCCAGGTGGCACAAGCCTGTGGCTACGACTTCGTTGTCGGTGTGAGCACCCAAGCACACAAAGATGCGCTGTTTGCTCTCGACTCCTCCCTCAAAATCGTCGTCACGGGATGCAAACGATGACCACAAAAAAGCGCCTCGTTCTGGCCGTCTACGCCTCGTCACTCGTGCGAAATGATGACCGCACGCTCGCAGTAGTCCATGGCATGGAAAGAGCTTTGCCCGGCTTGCGCCTGGAGTGGGAAGTTACCGAGAAGCGACAGCTTGCCATGTTGCCACAGCGAGACGAATGGCTCATTGAGGCTGCGGCAGGAGGAAAGTTCCCTTTCGTATGCAATGGCGATGAGCGTTTCCCCGTGAAGATCAGCGGGTTGACAACACCTGCAAGCCTGGCTCCGGGCGGGCAGTCATTGCTTGATGTCCATGCAAAGCTGCCGCTAGACGCTGCCGTTATCGCGGCAGGGGCGGAGGTGCTGGAGCGCGTTGCGGAGGGCGCGCGCGCGTACTGGGGGCATGCGACGCCAGACGACGCTGCGCTGGACATCGCGTACCAGACAGCACCCACGCTGCAAGGGCCGCCGTCCCCACGCCGAGGGTTGCCCGCCCTGAAGCGCCTCGAGCACATCCGCGCGCCCCAGATTCCCTATTACCTCGGGTGGCTGAACTACTGGTCGGCCGCTGCCGCGGAGGCCATCGGGTTCCCGGACCCGGCCCGCGACGCCGAGCTGCTTTCACGAGCCCGGCGCACGGTATCGGGAGGCTGGATCGTTCAGCTCACCGACGTGCCGCTTGACCTGGACGACCCCGCCCACCTGGACACGCTCAAGCAGACCTACGAGCGCTTTCCGGAGATTGGCGGGCGCGCGGCGCCTTGACTCAATCAGGGGGCTCGGAACGGACTGTTCCCTTGAAGTCAGCGGCGGACAGTCCGTGCCGCTTGAGCAGGTCGTAGAAGTCACTCCGGTTGCGCCCGGCCATTCGAGCCGCGGCACTGACACTGCCGCTGCTGCGGCGCATGGCCTCCGCGAGGTAGGCACGCTCGAAGGCATCGCGTGCTTCGCGCAGCGAGGGCAATGCCTCGGTCCCTCCTGGAACCCCTGGCAGCTGCGCGCTCTCCGCTGGGGGCCGCTCCAGCGCCTGACCGAGGCGGGACAGATGCCGCGGTTGGAGCTCGTCCGCGCCGGCCAGGAGCACCACGGCCTCCATCTCATGGATGAGCTCCCGGACGTTGCCAGGCCAGACATAGCGCTGCAGCAGTTCCACCGTCGCGGGCGCGAGGCGCGGCGGACGCAGGCCGTAGCGGTTCGCCGTGCGCTCCAGGAAGAGCTGCGCGAGCAGGGGGATGTCCTCGAGCCGCTCACGCAAGGGTGGCAGCTCGATGGGCACCACGTGCAGCCGGAAGTAGAGGTCCTGACGAAAGCGCTTCGCGGCCACCTCTTCCGCAAGGTCCCGGTTGGTGGCGGCGACCACCCGCACGTCCACGGACTCCTCCTCGTCCGCGCCCACGCGCGTGAGCCGCTGCTCCTGCAGCACGCGCAGGAGCTTCACCTGCACGGACGGAGACGCCTCGCCAATCTCATCCAGGAACAGCGTGCCGCCGTTGGCCGCGCCAAACAGGCCTTCGCGCTCGCGCACGGCCCCGGAGAACGCGCCCTTCACGTGTCCAAACAGCTCGCTCTCCAGCAGCTCTGGCGGAAGGGCGCCGCAGTTGACGGCGACGAAGCGCTCCGTCTTGCGTCGCGAGAGCACGTGGAGCATCCGCGCCGCCAGCTCCTTGCCGGTGCCACTCTCGCCAGTGAGCAGGACGGTGGCGTCGGTGGGGGCAATGCGGGCAATCACCTCGCGCACGCGCGAAATGGCCTCGCTGACGCCCAGGAGCAGGGGCTCGCCCTCCTCCCCCATGCGCCGCCGCAGCTCGGCCACCTCCCCGCGCAGACGCGAGCGCTCGAGCGCGTGCGTGAGCTTCTGCATGAGCTCGTGGTCGTGAAACGGCTTGGTGAGAAAGCCGTAGGCCCCCTCCTGCATGGCCTGCACCGCGGTTTCGATGGAGCCGTGCGCGGTGAGCATGATGACGGACAGCTCGGGAGCACGCTGTCGCGCGGCCCGGAGCACGTCCATGCCATCCATGTCCTCCAGGCGCAGGTCGAGCACCATGGCGTCCACGCGCTCCTGCGCGAGCCTGCGCAGGGCACCCTTGCCCTCGCTCTCCACGGTCACGTGGTAGCCGCGGGACGTCATGCGCATGGACATGAGCTCCGCGAGCTGAAGGTCATCGTCCACCAGGAGCACGCGGGGCTGCTGGATGGGGGGCTCAGGCGTCAAGGCGGGCTCCAGGGGACGCGGGGTCCTCAAGGGGAATCCAGAAGATGAAGGTGGCTCCGGGCGCGGGCGTGTCCGCGAGCGACAGCTCCCCACCGTGCGCGGTGATCATCTCGCGCGCGATGGCCAAGCCCAGCCCCGTGCTGCGGCGCCCGCCCACCTCCAGGCTCGCGAAGGGCCGGAAGATCCACTCGCGCGCGTGCGCGGGCACGCCGGGACCCTGGTCCGCGATGGACAGCTGGACCGCGGGCACGGGGCTGGCGGCGCCAGGGCGCTTGCGGCTCACCAGCTCACACGTGATGCGCACCGTCTGGCCTGCCCTGGAGACAGCGATGGCATTGCTCACCAGGTTGGACAGGGCGCGCTCGACGAGAGCGTCATCCATGGGCGCGCGCACGGGCTTCGCGGCTGCGTCGAACACCAGCTGGACCTTGCGCTCATCCGCTTCGAAGGCGAGGTCCTGAAGGACGTTCTGGACAATCTGCTCCACCGAGGCCCCGGCATTGCGCTGCAGCGGCTGGCCGGACTGCACGCGTGACAAATCCAACACGGAGGTCACCATGCGAATCTCACGCTCGCACGCTGCCTGTGCGAGCTTCACCACGCGGGCCTGCTGCGTCGTCAGGGGGCCCGTGCTGCCATCGCCCAGGAGCGAGAGGGCCTCGCGCACCCGGGCCAGCGGCGTGCGCAGGTCGTGGGACACCGAGGCCACGAACGCGCTCTTGAGCTGGTCCAGCTCCGCCAGGCGCCCCCGCATGCGGTCCAGATCCAGCGAGAGCGCGCGCAGCTCCTCGGGCCCGCGCAATGGGGGCAAGGGGCTGAAGTCACCCTGGCCGATGCGGCGCGCATGCGTGGAGAGCAGCGCCACCGAGTTCGACACCGCGCGCGCCTGCGCGAAGGCGAGCACTCCCGCGGCGAGGATGCCCAGGAGGCCGAAGAGTCCGCCGGAGCGCAGCGCCGCCGAGCCAAGCGCCCGCGCCTGGTCTTCCTTCGCCTGGATGGCCAGGCGCATGTCCCGCGTGCGCTCGGACCACACCGTGGTGAGGGCCTCATCCAGTTGCAGCCGCCGCTCACGCAGGGGAAACGACAGCATCGAATCACAGGTGCCGGCCTGCTCCAGTTGCAGGGCGTACTGCACATAGTCCTGGGCGCTCGCGCGGATGCCCGCATCGAGCTGCACCGTGCCGGCGCCGAGCGCGGTCTGGAGCTCCTGGCGTGCGCTGGCGACAGCGCTGTGCACAGAGAGCGCGCTGCTGTCGTGCTGCTCGCAGGCCACCACTCCGCGCCGCACCGCCAGTTCAAGCGCCCAGGCCGCGACGTACACACGCTGCTCCCGCTCGAAGGCCGCGAGCTCCTCCTGGCCCACGCTCGCCACCAGCTCGTGGGTGCGCATGAGGCCCACCGCCATCTGGGAGAACGCCGCCACCAGCAGCGCGGTGACCACCGCGTAGGACAACAGGAGCCGGGCGCGCAGTCGAAGCACCAACATGGCGCGCAATCTAACCCGCGTCCGTGCGCGCGGCCCGTCACTTCTCACGGCCGTCTGCGGGCCCCGACAGTGTCGGCCTGAGCCGACAGGGGCTGTGGGGGGATGAACCGACAGCGGGGCGCGCCTCCCTCGGACACAGCCTCTGGCACGACACCTGAAAGACGCCGTCGTCCATGCGTTCGACAACCGCTCTCTCCAAGCGATCTTTCTCGACCCGGCGTGCGGGCGAGCTCCTCCACAGCTGGCGCGAGATGGTGCACCCAAGCAGCCTGCCAGCCGATGCGGCCGCCGGCTTGAGCGTGGCGTGCGTGGCACTGCCTCTCAATGTCGCGCTCGCGACCGCGGCGGGACTGCCCGCGAGCGTCGGGCTCATCTCCGGCGTGGTGGCTGGCGTCGTGGGCGGGCTGCTCAGTGGCAGCCGCTTCCAGGTCACCGGGCCCGAGGCGGCGCTGCTGCCCCTGGCCGCGGCCATCGTGGCGGCGCACGGGGCCGCGGGCCTCGCCATCGCCACGGTGCTCGCGGGCGCCATGCAGGTGGCGTTGGGGCTGGTGCGCGCCGGGCGGTTCGCGCGGCTCATCCCCCGGCCGGTGGTGATGGGCTTCACGGTGGGCATTGGCCTCCTGCTGCTCAACACGCAGCTGCCGCGGCTGTTCGCGGTGGAGGACACGCACGCGAACGCCGTGGCGCTCGTGATGCAGCGCACCTGGGGCGGGCACGTGGGCTGGCTCGGGGTCGCCGCCGGAGCCCTCACGGCGCTGGCCATGGTGACCCTGCCCCGGCTGCACAAGCGCATCCCCGCGGTGCTCGTGGGGCTGACGATCGGCACCGTACTCATGGTCTGGCTCGGGACGGGCTACGACGCGGTGGGCGCCCTGCCGCGCTCGCTGCCCACGCCGACGCTGCCCTCCTTCGAGGACGTGCACCTCGCGAGCCTCCTGCCGGCGGCCCTGGGGCTTGCGCTGCTTGCGTCGCTCGGCTCGCTGCTCGCGACGAGCTCACTCGATGCGCTCACGGGGGCGCGCACCCACAGTGACCTGGACCAGGACCTGATGGGTCAAGGACTGGCCAACATCGCGGCCGGACTGTTCGGCGGCTTCCCGGTGATGGGCGCCATCGTGCGCGCCAGCGCGTCCATTCAAGCGGGTGCGCGCACCCGCGCCGCTTCCGTCATGCATGCACTGTGGCTCTTCGTGGCCATGGCGCTGCTCGCGCCGCTGGTGGCGCGCATCCCCATTGCCGCACTCACCGCGATCCTCCTGGTCGTGGGGGTGCGCCTGCTCAACCTGGAGGGTCTTGTTGCCATGTGGAATCAGTCCAAGTCGACGTTGAGCGTGGTGGTCGTCACCGCGCTGGGCATTGCGGTGTTCAACGTGTTCGCCGGCATCGGGGCCGGACTCGCGCTGGCGAGCCTCCTCTACGTGCGGCGCCATGGCGCCCTGCGGCTGGAGGTGCAGCGGGTGACGGATGCGTCGCAGCTGCAGCGCGGCCTGCACGTGCAAGCCCCGGAAGCGCCCAACGCCCCCGAGGCGCTGGACCTCCTGGTTGCGCGCGTGGACGGGCCCATCCTCTTCATCAACCACCTCAAGCTCTACGACCTCGTGGACGGTCCCCCCTGGGCGAAGCTCGTGGTCATCGACCTGTCGCGCGTGTCGCTCGTGGACGCCGCGGGTGTGGCGACGCTCCAGTACCTGGCGGAGTTCCTCGCCGTGCGCAATGCGCACCTGGCCCTGGTGAAGGTGCCGCCCCAGTTGGAGGCCGCGCTCGAGCCGATTGCGCAACACCTGCTCGAAGCGCGGATGCACGGCTCGCTCGAGGGTGCGCTCCTGGGGGCGGGCCTCTTGCCCCCCGCGCCCCTGGAGGAGCCTGTCGTCCACCCCGCGCAGATCGCCGCGAACTCCGCGCAGATCGCCGCGAACTCCGCGCACCCGTAGAGTGCCACGCACGGCGCCGGCTCGCGCTTGAGGGGCGGGCCGGGCCGCATCCATGTCACCTCCGGATCAGGGGCCCCTCGGTGGGCTCAAGTCCGGTGCCTGCTGGGGGCGGGGCGCCAGCGCGTGCAGGGGAGCGTCGCTGCCCACCGCGATGAAGGGGGCCCAGTAGTGGGGATGAGGTTGGATCCGCTGAAACTCGCGCATGGCCTCACGCAGCGCCGTGGCGCGGCCCTGCCCCGCGAGCAGGTTGCGGTAGTAGGCCTCCATGAGGGTACCGGTCTTCGCGTCGTTGACCTTCCACAGGCTCATCACCACGGTCTCCGCGCCTGCCACGACGAAGGCCCGGCGCAGGCCGAAGACCCCCTGCCCCAGCCGCACGTCGCCTCGCCCGGTATCACACGCGGCCAGCACCACCAGCTGGGTGCCCCACAAGTTGAGACCCGCCAGCTCCAGCGCCGTCACCATCGTCCGGTCCGCGGAAGCGCTGGCCGCATCCAGGGTGCCACTCGCGGGAGCAGGTGCTCCCGCTAAGACCAGCCCCGAGCGCAGCAGCGGATCAGGCGGATGATCCCGGGGGGCACCATTTCCCAGGCCCCCGAAGCTGACAACAGCCCTGGAGCCCCTGGGCGCGGAGGCGTCCTCGAGGAAGAAGCCGTGGGTGGCCAGGTGCAGCACGCCGGGCGTGGGCAGGAGGAACAGTCGCTGCTTGGTGGCCTCGGGGCCGAGGAAGAGCTCGGCCTGGGGGAGGAGCCGCTTGATGCTCTCCGCCTCCTGGCGACTGCCCGGCAGGGCTGTCCAGGGCGTGGCGGCAAGGCCCGCGCGCAGGGCGGAGAAGCGCCCCAGGGACGCGGAGCGCTCGTCGTGCGCGGGTGTGGGGCCGAGGGCCTGGGGGGGTGTTTCAGCCGACGCATGGAAGTCCGGGTCGGCGAGGACGACGATGGAGGACGCAGGGCGACTGTCCCAGGTCCGTGGCAGGAGTTCCTTGCCGGAGGTGAGGTAGGTGAAGTCGAAGGCGTCGAGAAGGAAGTGGCGGCCATCGTGGAGCGCGTCGAAGGGGACGAGGCTCAGCTGTGCGTCAGGTGAGAGGAAGAGCCGGCGGCGATTGCCCAGCAGGGGCCGCAGGGGCTGGAAGGCGAGCCGGTAGAGGGCCTGGGCGGAGGCCTCGAATCGAGCGTCGCGGCGTGCGAGAGCGTCGCGCAGGCGCGTGGCGGCGCGGTCGATGGGGGCCGCGGGGCCGAGGTCCAGGGCCCGGGTGGTGGCATCGGGGAAGAGCACCAGCGCCAGATAGCGAAGCGTGCCAGGGCGCTTCACGCGGGCCATTCCGGGTTTGGGAACGAGGGGGCGGTCCACGTAGGCGATGAACTCGATGAGGACACCGTCCTGGGGGAGGGAGGCGGCGACGCGGTCGACAATCTTGTCGGGGGGCGGCAGGGCGGTGCGTCCCCGCAGGGGCGCGGAGCGCCTGGCCAGCTCCGCTTCGAGGGCATCTCCCTCGTCGGCGAGCGCCTTGAGACGCTGTTGATATTCCGTCGGAGACAGGGCGCCGGGATCCGCGAGCGAGAAGCTCGCGAGTCGGGTGCGCAGGCCGCGCAGCCGCTCGAGGATGTCGAGTGCCTCGGCGTCCAGGCTTCGGTAGAGAGTGCGGGAGATGTCGGCCGTCTCCTCGACGGAGCGTCCCTTGTGCAGGAGCACCGAGCCGAGGGCCAGGCGCCGCACGCGAGCGTCCCCGGGATGGGCGCGCAGCAGGGCGTAGAGGCCCTGCTCGTCCGCGCGCAGATACTGGAGGAAGCTGCCCAGGCGCGACTCGGAGAAATCGAGCGCCTCCTGGCGCAGGCGATGCTCGGAGATGGCGAAAGCCCGGGTGTAGAGCGGCAGGGCGTCGTCGAGGCGATGCTGGGCCAGACGCAGCTGGGCGAAGGTGTTGAGCGTCTGGGCGAGGGCGGGATGGTCCTTGCCGAGGGCCGTCTCCTGGACGGCGAGCGCGCGCAGGAAGAGTGGCTCCGCCCGGTCATACAACCCCTGTTCCAGGTACAGCCTGGCGAGGTCGTGGAGCAGGCTGGCGACGTTGCGATGGTTGTTGCCGGGGACCGACTCCAGAATGGTGAGCGCGCGCTGAAAGAGTGGCTCCGCCCGGCCGAGCAGTCCCTGGGACGCGTAGAGGTCGGCGAGGTTGGTGAGGGTCATGGCGAGTTCGGGATGGTTCTTGCTGAGGGCTGCTTCCTGGATGGCCACCGCGCGCCGAAAGAGCAGCTCGGCCCGCTCGTGAAGCTCCTGGGCCAAGTAGACGAGGGCGAGGTTGTGGAGCACGGAGACGAGGTCCGGATGGTTCTTGCCCTGGGCCGCTTCCCGAATGGCGATCGCACGCAGGTAGAGCGGTTCAGCCCGCCCATACAGCCCCTGTTCCACGTAGAGGTTGGCGAGGTTGCTGAGCGGGCCGGTGACCTTGAGATGGTTCTTGCCCTGGACCGCTTCCCGAATGGCGAGCGCACGCTGGTAGAGCGGCTCGGCCCGTTCGAAGAAGCCCTGGGACTTGTAGGCGGTGGCCAGGTTGTTCAGCGATCCCGCGACGTTGGGATGGTCCTTGCCGAAGGCTGCTTCGCGAATCGTGAGCGCACGCTCGTGGAGTTGCTGGGCCCGGGTGTACCTGCCCTGCTGGATGTAGAGATTGGCGAGATGGTTGAGGGAGTCGGCGACGTCGGGATGATCCTTGCCGAAGGCCTTCTCCCGGATCTCGAGTCCGCGCTGGAACAACGGCTCGGCCCGGTCGAAGTCCCCCTGGAGCCAGTGAAGCAACCCGAGCAGATCCACACACCGGGCGACGTCCGGGGAAGCCCCTCCCAGCTCTGCTTCCCATCGCGTGAGCGCGTCCTCGCCCCTGGTGACGGCCTCGGCGTACTTGCCTGCCTCATAGAGCGTCATCGCTTCGCTGTATGCCTTTTGTGCCGCCTCCAGCCGCGCCCCTGGCTTCGCCTCCCCGGAAGCTGTTCCAACCCAACAGCACAGGACCACCGCCGCCAGCCACCTGAACATGCGCTGCACCTTTCCCCCTGGCCGAAAGCAATCACGGCCATTGAGCCTCAGTTCCGCAGCGAAGTCACGCGGCGCTCACGGGGCGGGCACTTGAGGCGACGTGTTGATTTCCTGCATCGTTTTGCACAGCGCCGGCTCCCTCTCATTCAAAGGGAATCCTCCCTTTGAGTGACATGACTTGGAGCGCCGTAATGATTCAGTCCACCTGGAAGAACCTGGTTCTCATCGCAGGCCTTGCCGCTCCACTCGCCTACGGAGGCGCTCTGCCCGACGCCGCGCCCCTGGGTCAGGCGAAGGGCGTGGCCCTGACAGGCCACCCTGCCTTCACGAAACAAGTGGACGTCACGGCGCTGGTCGCCTCGGAGGTCCACGCCTTCGCGGTCGCGCCCGTCCTGCAAGACTTCCAGTTGTTCACCCAGGCCAACAGTGGCTCCATCATCCAGACGAGCGACGGTGGCTATGCGTTCACCGGCTCCACCACGGTCCTGGGCGACCTGGACATCCTCCTGGTGAAGACAGACGCCCTCATGAACATCCAGTGGGCCTACGCCTACGGCACCACCGCCGAGGACACCGGAGTCGAGGTCCGCGCGACGAGTGAGGGTGGGTTCATGCTCGCGGGGCAGCACTTCCAGAACAACAACTTCGACTTCTATGTCGTCAGGACCGACCCCACGGGTGCCTATTATTGGCAGGGCCCGTATGGCGGAGCCCTCCAGGAGTATCCGGCCGCCATGGAGGTCACGCCTGACGGAGGATGCATCATCGTCGGCAAGACCCGGAACAACGTGGGCTACGAGGACGCCTACATGATGAAGTTCTCCGCCACGGGAAGCGTGCAGTGGAGCAAGCCGTTCTCCAGCGGCGCGGATGGCACCTATGAGTTCGAGGGGGTCGCCAACGTCCCTGGCGGGGGCTATGTCGCCGTCGGTTCCAAGCAGGTCCGGGTGACCGGAGGCTGGGAGACCTATGGCTTTATCGCGAAGGTGAGCAGCACCGGAGCGACCAGCTTCCAGACCACCTCCGGACGGTTCGCGTACTTCACGGGAGTGGCCGCGACCTCCACTGGCTACGTGGCTGTTGGCTACATCTACCGGGCGGGTACGTTTGACGCCGAGTTCTACACGGTTCGGTTCAACACCACGGGCGGTGCCCTGTGGACGCGGACCATCAACGCGGGAACCCCTGGAGACTATCTGAGCGACGTCAGGATCGCGGGCGATGGCAACTACGTCATCGTGGGCATGATCACCCCGTCCGATAGCCAGCGGAACCTCCTCGTCCTGAAGATGGACACCAGTGGGAACACGCTCTGGTCTAGCTTCCCCTACCCCAGCACCTGGGTCACGGACGGGCAGAGCCTCGCCATGACCCAGGATGGAGGGTTCGTCGTCAGCGGCGGCTACAGCGACGGCACCACCAGGTACATGCTGCTCTCCAAGTTCTCTCCCTGAGCGGGCCTTCCAACGGATCCCCGCTCAGCGCCGGCACCGAAGCCCACTTCCGGCTCATCGAGAAACGGAACCACCTCTCCGTCGCGCGAGCACAGGTGTCGGGCTTCGAGCCGACGGAGACGGCGGGGCCCACCGCGCCGCCGCTGGATGCGAACGGCGGAGTGGAGGCCGGCGCAAGAGCAAGAAGGACAAGCTGCGAGAAGCCGCCGCCGCTGCTGCCGCCGTCCGTCTCCCAAAGCGCAAGCCGTAGCGCCCTGTCGGCATGAATGACGGCGATGTGTACCGGGAGCGCATCAGCGCTGGCGCCGCCCGCCCCGGTTCGAAGGGGAGACGCTGGACAGCTTCGAGCCGGTGTACGAGGACGCGTCGCTGCTCGTGGTCATCAAGCGCATGCGTCAAGGCGGGAGAGAAGCCATGGTGAGGGTGAGGGCTGAAGCGGAAGCCGAGGAGGGCCGCTGACGGGGGCCGCCCGAGCAGTGAGCCCGGCCGGTGGAGAGGCCGCTTGAGCCCCCTACCCTGCGGCCTGTAGGTGCCTTTGCGCCGGGGCCTGGCGAGCACCGCTCCTCATTCCCCTGCGGCTGCGACACCCACGCGCACGTGTGCGGACCGGAGCGAACGCGCGCGCCGTCGGGACAGCCTTACCAGCGTGAGCAGGACCCACGGCACGCTCGCGGACGCGCCCGCGCCCGCGCAGCCACAGCCGGAGTCCTCCGGCTTCGCGCCTCCACCCGTGCCAGCGTCCGTTTTCATGCCGGCATCCACTGCGGTTCCGGCGTCCGGGAGGCCCGCGTCCACGGTCCCCGCGTCGGCGTCCGTGCCACCGTCCGTGCCGGCGTCCGCAGTCTGCACGGGGAGCACGGTCACCTGGAACTGGCACGTCGCGCGGTTGCCCGCAACGTCCGCCGCCTCGGCCTGGACGGTGTGCTGGCCCACCGGGAGCACCGTGCCGGGTGTGACGCGGACGACGGGCGCGGCATCGATGGCGTCCGTCGCCTTCACGTCGTAGGCCGGCGCCGCACCCTCCGTGACGACGCGGTCCGCCGGGCAGCTCACCGTGGGCGGCGTCGTGTCCCGCTTCACGGTCACCGTGAGCGGCGTGGCTCCCCCGAGCGAGTACGCCGTGCACGTGACGCTCCGTCCCGGCGTGTCGTCCGTCACCGTCAGCGCCTCACAGCCCACGGTGGAGAGCGCCGTGCCGGACTCCGGGTCCCCGGCCTGGAAGCGGACCGTGACGTCGCTCCGGTAGAAGCCTCCGCCGCCTGGCGTCCCCTCCAGCGCGGCGGTCACCGTGGGTCCCGTCCCGTCCAGCTCGATGGCGAACGGCTCGCGCCCCTCCTCCTCCGCCGTGGCGGCGAACACCATCCGGGCGCCCGCGAACACAGGCATCCCGGGCGCCGAGCCCAGGGGCCCCGGGGTCACGTCCGCCAGCAGCGTGGAGGTGCTCGCCCCCGGCAGGTAGTAGCGCGGCTCCAGGCCCGTGGCGGGCTCCGCCCCGTCGAACAGCAGCGCGCCGCCCCGGGAGACAAGCCACGTCGCGCCCGGTGCCTCGGCGACCTTCACCGTGCCCGCCGGGGTGCCGTCGGTCCTCACCAGGAAGCGGCCCTGCGCGTTCTGCAGCAGCAGGTAGGGCGTGCCGTGGTGCAGCGTCGCCACGAGCAGCCGGCTCGACCCCGCCCCTGGCTGGAAGTCAGCGAGCCGGCGTGTTCCCGCCACCGTGCCGTCCGACACCCAGGGCTCCCGCCCCACGCCCGTCTCCATCGCGGTGAAGAAGAGCAGCCCGCCCGTCGCCTTCAGGTCCTCGGGCGCGAGCACCGACGGTGCCGTCAGCGCCAGCGTGCCCGACGCCGTGGCGTTGGTGCGCCACACCACTCCCTGCGTCACGTACCAGGCGAAGCCGCCCGCGCTGGTGAAGGACTCGAGCCGGGCCGGAACCTGCGCGACCCGGGTGGTGCCCGCGGCGGTGCCATTCGTGCGCATCAGGTCATAGCGATACGTCGAGGGGTTGTAGAACGCGAACACCAGCACGTCCCCCACCGGGAACAGATCCGACGCGAAGTCGAGGGAGCCGTTCAGCGACAGCAGCCGCGTCGTGGTCGTCGAGCTCTCCGTGTGCGTCCACAGCTGGAAGTACGGGCTCTGCCACCACAGGCCCACCAGCCTCGTCCCCACCGGCTTGAAGTCCAGCGGGCTCCCCGCGCCCAGGGAAGAAGTGGCCGTGCCCTTCCCAGGGTCGCCCACGGAGAGGTTGGAGTAGCTGCGCCGGAAGGCGAGCTTGCCCCCCGCGAAGGGGGTGAGCTGGCTGGGATACCCCTGGCTCGCGCCATAGGGCAGCGCGATGGCCTCCCGGGTCCCCTCCGGGGTGCCGTCCGTCTGGAAGATGGGGTTGAGCAGCGGGCCCTTCAGCTCCGGGATGAAGTACACCGTCGTGCCCACGGCGACGAAGTTCGAGGGGCTTGAGCTGCCATTGGACGCGGCCATCACCCGGACAGGCGGCAGGTCGGTGACCGTGCCGTCGCTGAGCCAGGCCTTCATCCGGCCGCCCTCCGTCGCGCCGAAGAACGCGTGGCCCAGCGTGTCGGGAGACCACTGCAGGTGCATGTCCGGATCCACCGCCCTCACCCGCCGCGTCCCCGCGATCGTCCCATCCGTGGCCCAGACCTCCTTGTGGCCCTCCACCGTGGCCAGGAAGTGCACCCGGGCACCGGTCACCGCGAACTCATCCGGGGCGGAGCCCGTCGCGCCGGGGTTCAGGTCTCCCAGCCGCAGCGTGCCCTCCGCCGTGCCGTAGCTGGTCCAGGGCTCGACGCCCGTCACGCCGTCGTCCGCGGTGAAGACGAGCGCCGCGCCCACCCTGCGCAGGTCCACCGTCGCGGGCAGCTTCGCGGCGAAGGCCTTCACCTCCACCGTGCCCTCCGCCGTCCCGTCCGTCCGCCACAGCGCGGAGCCCGTCACCGTGTTGGCGAGGAAGTAGACGCGGTCTCCCAGCAGCGTGCCCTTCGCCGGACTGGAGGACTCGGCGCCGGGCACCAGGTCCTTCACCAGGACCGTGCCCGCGGGCGTGCCGTCCGTGCGCCACAGCTCCGAGCCCTCCGCGGTGGTGGTCCACTCGAAGAGGAGCTGTGCGCCAATCCTCCCGAGCGGCGTCATGTCGCCATAGGAGCGGCTCGACGACACGGCCTTGAGAAACCGGGTGGTCGTCGGGTCCTCCTGCGAGAACGACAGCGAGTGGGAATAGGGGGCCCGGGTGCCGCTGACGCTCTCCAGGAAGAGCCGGTCGCCGTCCTCCGCGACGATGCTGGCGGAGCCGCTACCGGCGCGGCGGGTGCCTTCGGGCGTGCCGTCGCTGGTCCAGCGCGACCAGGTGCTGCTGTAACCAACGCTGATGTACAGCCGCCCCGCGCTGGTGAAGGTGCGGGTCTCCAGCGAGTGCGCGCTGTCGTCGAACGCGTAGAGCAGACGGGTGCCTTCGACCGTGCCGTCGGAGCGGTAGAGCTTGTTGCTCGACCCGAAGTAGAGCACGTCCCCCACCACCGTCATCTCCTGGACCTCGTGGTGGTTGTACTGGCCGTACGTGCTCTCCGCGAGCCGCCATGTGCCCTCGGGCGTGGCGTCCGTGCGCCACAGTTCCCAGGCCGTGAGGCCGTTGTCGGCGATGAAGTAGAAGACGCCGTTCATC
>NZ_RAWK01000080.1 GCF_003612165.1 Corallococcus aberystwythensis
CCCGTGGAGCTCATCGTCGCCAAGCAGCGAAACGGCCCCATCGGCTCCATCGAGCTGGTGTTCCTCGCGGAGTACACGCGCTTCGAAAGCCGCGCGCGCAGCGAGTAGGCCGCCGCGTCAGTCCCGGCCGGTGCGCAGGTAGCCCGTGACGTGCTCACGGGCCGCCCGCACCGCGGCTTCCGGCCCCGTGCCCCGGCCCAGCTCCGCCGCCAGCGCGGACGCCAGCCGGCAGCCCGTGCCCCGCCGCTCCGGAGGCCGCTTCAGCCGGCGTCCCCGCATCACCAGCGTGCGCCCGGAGAAGGCCAGCACGTCCGCCAGCCCCTGCCCCTCCGGCAGGTGTCCGCCCTTCACCAGCACCGCGCCGAAGCCGCGCTGACACAGCGCCTCCGCGGCCTCCTGGGCGTCCTCCACCGTGGCCAGCGCGGGCCGGCCCAGGAGCCACGCGGCCTCCTCCAGGTTCGGCGTCACCAGCACGCGCGGGCCCGCCAGCGCCAGGTAGTGCCGGGCCGTCAGCCGCGACAGCACCTGCCCCCGCGACGAGCGCACCACCGGGTCCACCACCCACCACGCGTCCGCGTCCTTGAGCGCCGCCTTCGCCGTGGACAGCTGCGACGGCCCGGGCACCACGCCCCACTTCACCGCGTGCAGGGGGCCCCACTCGCGCGCGGCCGTCACCTGCGCGGCCAGCATGCGCGGGGACGCGGGCACCACCGCGAAGGTGTGCGCGCCCTGCGCCGTCTGGGCCGTGGGCACCGCCACCGCGTCACCGCCCCGCGCCCGCACCGCGGCCACGTCCGCCAGGAGCCCCGCCCTGCCCGTGGGCTCCAGTCCCGCCAAGAGCAGGACGCGCGGCCTCACCGGCGGTGCTCTCGAGCCTTCTGCACCAGCGACTTGTAGACGCCCAGGTGCACCGGGATGGTCCCCAGCATCAGCTCCGGGTGCCACTGCACGCCCAACGCGAACGCGTGCGCGGTGGACTCAATCGCCTCCACCACGCCCTCCGGCGACACCGCGCTCACCGTCACGTCCGTGCCCGGCTTGTTCACCGCCTGGTGGTGCGTGGAGTTCACCATCAGCTGTCCGTGCCCCACCGCCTCCGCCAGCAGCGTGCCGTTCTTCACCTCCACCGGGTGCTGCGGCTGGGTGCGGTCGTGCTTCTGCTCGTGGTCGCGCGCGCCGGGCACCTCGCGCAGGATGTCCTGGAACAGCGTGCCGCCCAGCACCACGGCCAGCAGCTGCATGCCGCCGCACACGCCCAGCACCGGCAGGTTGCGCTTGAGTGCGCCCCGGATGAGGTGCGCCTCGAAGGCCGTGCGGCCCTCCTTCAGCGGCCCCATACCCTCACGGGCCTCCTCGCCGTACGCGGACGGGGGGATGTCGAACGCGCCGCCCGTCACCACCAGGCCGGACACCCGCTCCAGGTAGGCGTCCACGCAGGACGCATCGTCGGTGTACGGCAGCACGAAGGGCAGGCCCCCCGCGCGCAGCACAGCCTCCGCGTAGGGCACCTTCAGCTCGTAGCGGGGAAAGGCGGAGTCGGCCGGCTGGACCCAGTCCGGGCTGAGGCCGATGTTGGGACGACGCGGGGTCGTGCCGTGATGACGCGGAGAGGACAGAGGGTTCATGATGGGGGGCTCCCTCGGGTTAGAGGCCAGTCCCCCGCACGCTGTCAAACGCCGCCGCAAGCTGGCGCACGCGCTCGGCGATGTCCTGGGCGAGCAGGGCGTCGGACACCACCGCCGCGCCATGCGCTCCCGTCGCCGCCACGCTCGCGATGTTCGCCAGGCCCACCCCGCCAATGCCCACCACCGGCAGCGGGCTCTCCGCCACCACCCGCCGGAACGCCTCCAGCCCCAGCACCGGCGCCTGCACCACCTTGGTGGTCGTGCCGAACAGCGGCCCCACGCCCACGTAGTCCGCGCCCGCGGCCAGGGCCGCCTTCGCCCCTTCCGTCCCCCGCGCCGTGACGCCCACGTACCGGCCCGGACCCAGCAGCTCCCGCGCCGCCTCCGGGGGCAGGTCCTCGTCCCCCACGTGCACGCCGTGCGCGTCCGACAGCAGCGCCAGGTCCACCCGGTCGTTGATGAGGCACACCGCGCCCGCCTGCCGGCAGAGCACCCCCACCGCCCGGGCCGCGGCCAGCGCCTCCCGGAGCGGGGTGTGCTTCATGCGCAGTTGGAGGACGCGGGCACCGCCAGCGAGCAGGCGCTGGGCCTTGTCCACCAGGGACAGCTCCGGACGGACGCTGTCGTCGACCAACAGGTACGGACCTTGGGGAAGCGGGGGGCGGGGCGAGACGTTCATCGGATTCCGGGCCTGGGGACAGCGGCGTTGACAGGCGCCCCTCCTGCTATAAGGTGCCGCGCTGTTTTCCAAGCAATTCCGAGGATTTGAATCATGGCAGATGGCATCAACCCGAAGCACCTCGACAAGCGTACCGCCGAGCGCTACCAGCGCAGCGGCCAGGTGGACGAGGACGCCTACAAGAAGCACCTCGAGGAGCTGCCGGACGTGGCCGACAAGTCCGTCCCCATCGAGACGCTGATGGATGGCGAGATCGAAGACGACTTCGATGACGAGGACGACGACGAGGACACGGACGACGACGCCGCCGACGAAGAGGACGAGGCGGACGAGGCGGACGAGCCGGCCGACGAAGAGGACAAGGCGTCCGAATGAGCCCTTCGGAGAAGCGGGGTGAGACCTTCGTGATGACGGGGGAAGCGAGCCCCGCCTCCGAGGAGTCCCTGTCGTTCAGCACCTTCATCGTCGGGTTGGGTTCCGCCGTCCTCATCCACCTGGGGGGCGCACCGAACCCGGAGACGGGCCGGATGGAGAAGGACCTGCCGTCGGCCCGGCAGAACCTGGACCTCCTGGCGATGCTCCGCGAGAAGACGCGCGGCAACCTCACCGCCGAGGAGGAGAAGCTCGTGGACAACCTCCTGTCCGATTTGCGCATGCGCTACGTGGAGGCGAGCCGGAAGTGAGGCCTCCTGAAGTCACCCGCCCGGGGGCGCTGCCCCGGGGCGTGCGCGTCGCCGCCGCGTTGTGCCTGGTGCTCTCCTCCCTGACGGGGTTCCTCGCCTGCAGCGAGGCCTCCGTCATGATGAACTTCGAGGCGCACCGGGAAGCGCAGCGGGAGCACACCCCCACCCTGTCCCTCCTGGGCAAGGACCCCGCCGTCACCCAGGCCATCATGGAGGCGCAGCTGTCCGCGCTCTCCCCCATGCGCGAGTCCCGCGCCCTGGTGCTGACCGGCCTGACGGTGGCCTGCACCCTGCTCTTCTTCGCCTCCAGCCGCATGCTGCGCGCCCCTGAAGGCATGCCCCGCAACGGCCTGCGGCAGGTCCTGGGCGGCGCGGGCATCTTCGCGGCGCTGATGCGCACCATCGACGGGGCCCAGTGGACCGTGGTGGCCCGGCACACCAGCCAGGCCATGGTGCAGGGGCTCAAGGGCCTGCCGGAGTTTCAGGACCCGACGGCCGCCGAGCAGCTCTACGCGCTCGTCCCGTCCCTGATGACCCTCAGCGCGGTGCTGCCCACGGTGCTCGTGGCCGGCGGGTTCGCCCTGCTCGCCCAGTACTTCCGCAGCGAGGGCGTGCGCGCGGCCATCGTCACGCTCGACGGGCCCACCGAAGACCCTTGAGGTTCGAGCGAGGCTGACGCGGCGCGGCGTAGAGGCCGTGCCGTTCGCCTTCAGCTCGCGTCCGTCTCCGCGCGGGGCTGCGTGGGCCCCAGCAGCAGCGCTTCCAGGGAGGCCATCGCGTCCGCTTCGGAGCCGGCGGCGGGGCCCTCCAGGGGCAGCACGCGGGCCAGCGGGGCGCGGGGGATGCGCAGCAGCTCGTCCCGGGTCAGGCCGTAGACGTAGGCCAGGTGTCCCATGGGCCAGCGCGACTGGAGCCGGGCGAACGCCGCGTCGTCCAGCTCCTCCAGGGGACACGGCAGCTCCGCGTCCTCGTACACCACCTTCTCCCCACCCACCCGGCGGCCGTTGCCGTAGGCAATCACTTCTTCGCCCTCGTCCGCGTCGTACACGTAGGCGTGCACGGTGGCGTTGGCGGCGGCGGACAGCAGGCGGGCCAGGGCGTGGTGCGCCGCGTACCAGTGGGCGCCCTGACGGCCTTGGGAGAAGGGCCCCAGGAAGGCCAGGCGCACCACCTTGCGGCGGCGGTTGATGGTGACGCGCAGCGCCGTGGCGGCCGGGGCGATGTCCATCGACAGGGCCTCCCGGGCCAGACGCACGAGCGCCAACCCGGAGAAGGTGTCGAGTCGAACGAGATAGCCGCCGTGTGCGTCCAGAGTGAAGCCCCCGAGGATGGGCGCCGCCTATAACCGACCCCCCCACCCCCTGGCAACTTCGCCACCACGATTACCCGGCTGCTTCCAGCAGCTCAAAGTATTCCGGGGAAAACGCAGGGCGTACGGGCAGTGTCGCCTTGCCAAGGGGTCCCCGGCCCTTACGTTGAAGTCATGCGACTCGACAAATACACGGTGAAGGCACAGGAGGCGATCCAGGAGGGTCAGTCCCTGGCCCGCCGGGCCGACAACCCCCACTACGAGCCGGAGCACCTGGCCACGGCGCTGCTGGGGCAGAAGGACGGCATCGTCGACCCCCTGCTTCGCAAGATTGGCGTGGACGTGAAGCTGTTCGCGGGCCGGCTGGGCGAAGCGCTCCAGAAGCTCCCGCGCATCCAGGGCGGCGAGAGCGCCATGCTCAGCCAGCGCCTGATGAAGACCTTCGACAAGGCCGAGGACGAGGCCAAGGCGCTGAAGGACGAGTTCACCTCCTCCGAACACCTGCTGCTCGCGCTGACCCAGGACAAGGGCGCCGTCGGCGAGGCCATGAAGTCCTCCGGCGTGACGCGCGAGCGCGTGCAGGCAGGCCTCAAGGAGGTCCGCGGCTCCGCGCGCGTCACGAGCGCCGACGCGGAGTCCACCTACCAGGCGCTGGAGAAGTACGGCCGCGACCTCACGGAGGCTGCGCGCAGCGGGAAGCTGGACCCCGTCATCGGCCGCGACGAGGAGATCCGCCGCTGCATCCAGGTCTTGAGCCGCCGCACCAAGAACAACCCCGTGCTCATCGGTGAGCCGGGCGTGGGCAAGACGGCCATCGCCGAAGGCCTGGCCCGCCGCATCGTGGACGGCGACGTGCCGGAGGGCTTGAAGAACAAGCGCCTCATCACCCTGGACCTGGGCTCCATGGTGGCCGGCGCGAAGTACCGCGGCGAGTTCGAGGAGCGCCTCAAGGCGGTCCTCAAGGAGGTCTCGGACGCGGCCGGGGAGATCATCCTCTTCATCGACGAGATGCACACGCTCGTGGGCGCCGGGAAGGCCGAAGGCGCCATGGACGCGGGCAACATGCTCAAGCCGGCGCTCGCGCGCGGCGAGCTGCACTGCATTGGCGCGACGACACTGGACGAGTACCGCAAGCACATTGAAAAGGACGCCGCGCTGGAGCGCCGCTTCCAGCCGGTGTTCGTGGGCGAGCCCACGGTGCACGACACCATCAGCATCCTGCGTGGCCTGAAGGAGCGCTACGAGGTGCACCACGGCGTGCGCATCCAGGACTCCGCGCTCGTCGCGGCGGCCACGCTCAGCCACCGGTACATCTCCGACCGCTTCCTGCCGGACAAGGCCATCGACCTGGTGGACGAAGCCTCCAGCCGCCTGCGCATCGAAATCGACTCCATGCCCACGGAGATCGACGACATCCGCCGCAAGGTGACGCAGCTGGAAATCGAGCGCGAGGGCCTGCGCAAGGAGACGGACCCGCACTCGCGTGAGCGCCTGGCCACCATCGAGAAGGAGCTGGCGAACCTCAACGAGAAGTTCAACTCGCTCAAGGCCCACTGGGACGAGGAGAAGAAGGCCATCGCGGCGCTGCGCACGCTCAAGGAGAAGCAGGAGAAGGCGCGCAACGACCAGGCGGCGGCGGAGCGCCAGGGCGACCTGAACCGCGCCGCGGAGCTGAAGTTCGGCGTCATCCCGGGCCTGGAGAAGGAGGTCGCGGCGCAGAACGAGAAGCTGGCGGAGCTGCAGAAGCACCAGAAGTTCCTCAAGGAGGAGGTGGACTCCGAGGACATCGCCTCCGTGGTGGCCAAGTGGACGGGCATCCCGGTCTCCAAGCTGCTGGAGGGCGAGATGCAGAAGCTGGTCAAGATGGAGGACCGGCTCGCCGAGCGCGTGATTGGCCAGCGCACTCCGATTGAGGCCGTGTCCAACGCCGTGCGCCGCGCGCGCAGCGGGCTGCAGGACCCGAACCGCCCCATCGGTTCGTTCATCTTCCTGGGCCCCACGGGCGTGGGCAAGACGGAGACGGCGAAGGCGCTGGCGGAGTTCCTCTTCGACGACGACACGGCCATGGTCCGCATCGACATGTCCGAGTACATGGAGAAGCACGCGGTGTCGCGGCTCGTCGGCGCGCCCCCGGGCTACGTGGGCTACGAGGAGGGCGGCCAGCTGACGGAGGCCGTGCGCCGCAGGCCGTACACGGTGGTGCTCTTCGACGAAATCGAGAAGGCGCACCACGACGTGTTCAACATCCTGCTGCAGATTCTGGACGAGGGCCGGGTGACGGACAGCCAGGGCCGCACGGTGGACTTCCGCAACACGGTGCTCATCCTCACGTCCAACATCGGCTCGCAGGCCATCCAGGAGGGCATGGCGGGCACGGACGTGCTCAACGAGAAGACACGCGGCGAGGTGATGGAGGCGCTGCGCGGACACTTCCGTCCGGAGTTCCTCAACCGCGTGGACGAAATCGTCATCTTCGAGCCGCTGCGCAAGAAGGACATCTACCGCATCGTGGACATCCAGCTGGGCAAGCTCCAGAAGCTGCTCCAGGCCAAGCGCCTCACGCTGGACCTCACGGAGGGCGCGCGGGAGCTGTTGGCGGAGCGCGGCTACGACCCCACGTACGGCGCCCGGCCGCTGAAGCGCGCCGTGCAGAAGTACCTGTTGGATCCGCTCGCGCTCCAGGTGCTCAACGGCGAGTTCGCGCCGGGCGAGCACATCCAGGCGGACGCCGGCCCCGACGGGCTCACCTTCGCCAAGGTGCTGGTGGACAACTCGAAGGGCGTGAAGAAGACGGCGTAGCGGGATTCACGCACCGGTGATTCAAGCGCGGGCCGCCTTCCCCCACGGGAGGGCGGCCCGTGGTGTTTCCTCAGGTGCGGCGGTGCTTGTCGTAGAGCGCGTCGCGCCACGCGAGCAGGTCCGGGAAGCGGGCGGCGAGCCCCGGATGGGTCCACACCTCGCGCGTGCCCGCGCCCATGGGCAGGTGCCGGTCCGCCGGCGGCCCCAGGAGCACGAGCATGGCCGCGGTGGTGATGTCCGCGTAGGTGAAGCCCGTCTCCAGCAGGTAGGGCCGGCCGCCCAGCGCCGCGCGCAGCTTCTCGTAGGAGGGAGCGACCTTCGCCTCGATGCCCTCCGCGGAGGTGTCCGCCACCTGGTGCTTCTTGACCACGAAGCGCATGCCCAGGCGCGCGGAGGGCGCGAACACGGCACGCAGCCAGCCGGGAACGAACTTCGGCAGCATCTCCGCCTGGGCCCGCGAGTTCGTCAGCATGCGCGGCATGGCGTAGGCGCGCGCCAGGTCCAGCACCTCTTCGCTGGTGTCGTTCCACGCGGTGATGGCGTCCACGTGCGCGGCCGGGAAGAGCGGGCTGCCCTGCCCCACCGCTTCGGCGTGCTTCGCGATGGCGAACGAGCCGTGCGTGGCGGGCTGGGGTGGATCCACGAGCAGCGGCACGGAGGGCTTCACGCCGGGCGCCACCTGCTTGCGCAGCCAGCGCTCCTGGATGAGGGGGACGTAGTCCTGGTAGCGGTAGGCGACGCGGTGGTGGTCCAACGCCCACCGGGCCTTCTCCGTCCAGCCCGAAGAGGTCAGTCCGACGAGGGTTCGCATAGGGAGCGGGACCCTAGCAGGACCGCCGCTGCGCGCATCACGGCGCGCGCAGGAACGCGTCCAGCTCGGAGAGCTTGAGCAGCCGGGGCTCGGCGGTGGGGAGCACGGCGTCGCGGGCGGCGGTGGCCAGCTCGCGGGCTCGCTCCGGCTCGCGGTGGGCCTTTCGCAGCGCGCGGGCCAGGATGAAGCGGATGTTGGCCATCTCCAGGGGCGGGGCCGCCGTCTGGCTCCAGCCCTCCAGGGACTGCTCCGCCCACTGGCGGGCTTCCTCCACCTCGCCCCGCGCCAGGGCCAGCTCCGCCATCATCTCCTCCACCTCCATGGGAGGCCGGGCCTTCTCGCCCGCGAGCTTGTGGTGCAGGGCCAGGTACTCGCGCGCCACGTCCCGGGCCTCGTTGAGCTGCTTCGCCCGGGTGAGGGCCACGGTCAGGACGCGCAGCGACTCGCCCAGCTCGGTCTCCGCCTTCAGCTCCCGCAGGATGGCCACGGAGCGCCTCGCCTCGGTGACGGCACGCTCGGACTGCCCCAGCCGCATCCAGGCCTCCGCCCGGCATCGCGACGGCGCCGCGAAGATGGGGTCGCTGCGGCCGTCGGCCCGGGCCGCCTGGACCTCCTCCTCCATCTCCTGGATCAGCGCCAGGGCGTCCGTCAGCCGGCTCTGGTTCATGAGGATCTGGGACTGGTTGGTGCCCGAGCGGATGCGGAAGACAGAGCCCTTGGGGTACAGCTGGTTGTAGATGTTCCGGGCCTCCTGCATGCGGCGCTCGGCCTCGTCGTAGCGGCCCATGCGGTAGGCCGCCGCGCTCAGGTTCGACCGCAGGCCGCCGACGTAGCGCAGGGGCTGGTGGTCCGGGCCATAGATGCGCTCGTAGCGGCGCAGGCTCTCCAGGAAGGCCTCATAACCTTCCTGGTAGCGCCGCAGCTCCACCAGGGTCCCGCCCAGGTTGTTGATGGCCATGACGGTCTTCGGGTGGTCCGGGCCGTAGGCGGCCTCCAGCACGTCCCTGGCGCGCTGGATGGTCGCGAGCGCCTCCTCCGCGCGTCCCATCGACCGCTGGATGGAGGCCATCGTGAGCAGCGCGCGGGCCAGCCGTGGCGAGTCACGGCCGTGCAGCCGCTCCTGGAGCGCCAGCGCCTGCTGGAGCACGGGCAGCGCCTCCGACGAGCGCGACTGCTGCTCCAGCGAATTGCCCTCGTACGCGAGCAGCTGCGACTCCAGCTCCAGGCTGCCGCCGGAGCGCTCCAGGAGCGCCCGGGCCTCGTCGGCGTGCGCCTTCGCCTGCTCCGGGCGCTGCGTCACCTCACCGTCCACGAAGACCTGGTAGACGGCGGCCTCCGCGGCACGCAGGTCGTCGCGTCCCGACAGCGACGCGAGCATCGCGCGGCGCAGCGCCGGGCCCGCGGACTCGTCGCGCAGGAAGGAGCGGGCCTCCCCTTCGATGAGCAGGGCCTCGCCCAGGAGCGGCTTGTACCCCAGCGCTTCCGCCTCGGTGATGATGGGGGTGACGCGGTCCACGGCGTCCTGCCACCGGTCCGCGCCCAGGCGGGCCCGTGCTTCGTCCAGCTTCGCGTACGCGGCCTTCACGCGAGCGGCGACCTCGGGCCGCTCCGGCGGGGGCACGGGCTGGGACAGCGCCTCCACGTCCGCGCAGCGCGACAGCGGGCTCAACGCCTGCGCGGCTTCTGGAGCAGTGGCGACGCCCGCCCGGTCCGCGGCGAGGAGCACCTCCGTGAGCGCGGTCAACTCCCGGCGGCGGCGCTCCAGGCAGTTCGTGCGCAGGTCCAGCACCGCGGTGGACTGCGTGCCGTGTTCATGGGTGGCCAGGCACGCGTCGCGGCGGCTGTCGTTCCAGCCGGAGGCATAGGTGTCCAGCGCGCGGGCGGTGGACTCGTAGGCCGCGACGGCGTCGGGCGCGCCCGTGGCCTGGAAGGCCTTGAGCATCACCGCCTTGCGGTCCGCGTCCCAGATGCCCTGGAACCGGGTGGGATCATCCGCGCAAGGCGAAGGGCCCCGGGCGACCACCACCGCGGCGGCGATGGCGATGAGGCCCGCCCCCACGCCAGCCGCCGCCACCTTCGCGCTGATGCGCGGGAACGCCGCACGCTCCAGTGCGTCGAGCAGGACCGTCATGGACGGATGGCGCGCGCCCGGCTCTGGCGAGAGCCCGCGCACGACGAGCGCGTGCACGGCGCGCGGGAGGTTGCTCCGGTTCGCCAGGCCGCCCGCTTCGGACGCGGAGGGCCGCTGGCCGTGCAGCCCTTCGTACAGCGAGACGCAGAAGGCGTACTGATCCGACCGCGCATCGGCGGGGGCGCCCGCGAGCACCTCCGGCGCGATGTACCCGGGCGTGCCCGCGACGCTGGTGACCAGCGGGGCCCTGTTCGGCGACGCGGGCTCTCCTGGAGCCAGCGCAGTGGCTCCCTTCGGCGAGGTGGCCTCCAGGGCCTCGTTCACGGCCAGCGCGGCGTCGGCAGCCTCGTGCGCGGTGGACTCCAGGCGGGCCAGCCCGAAGTCCGTCACACGGGCGCGGCCCTCCTTGTCCACGAGCACGTTGTCCGGCTTGAAGTCCCGGTGCACCACGCCCGCCGCGTGCGCCGCCGCGAGCCCCCTTCCCGCCTGGAGGTACAGCCGCACCACGTCGCGCCACGGCCGGGCGGACTCCTTCAGGTGCTGGCGCAGCGTGCCGCCGTCCACCAGCTCCATCGCGATGAAGACGACGTCCCCGAACGTCCCCACGTCGTGCACGGCGACGACGTGCGGGTGGCGGGTGCGCGCGGCGGCCTGGGCCTCGCGCAGCAGCCGCTCCGTCATGCCCTGCGAGCCACCCGTGGAGGGCGGCGCGCGCAGGAGCTTCAGGCCGATGCGCCGGTCCAGGCTCGGATCATAGGCCGCGTGGACGACGCCCATGCCTCCGGCGCCCAGCCGCTCCAGCACCACGTAGCGGCCCAGCAGCGTCCCCTGCGCGACCTGGGGGATGCGCGGGCGGGACGAGCGCGTGAGCGGCTCCGACAGCATCACGGCGGTGCGCGCGGCGTGCACGTCCGGCGCGGGGACGGCGCGCACGCGCAGGAAGTCCGCCAGGGCCTCGCGGCAGGACGCGCAGGCATCCAGGTGTCCTTCCGCGCGCTCGCGCAGGGACTGGGACGGAATGCCATCCGCGAGGTCGAGCAGCTCGACCTCGTCGAGGTGGGGGGTGGACTCAGGCATGGAGGGATTCACCCTTCCTTCAGGAGGGACGCGAGGCTGAGCTCCAGGCTGCCGTCGAGCACGCGCAGCAGACTGTCGAGCTGGGAGGTGTTGAGCGCGAAGCGCCGGGCCAGCGCCCCACGGGTGTGATCCAGGAGGGCCTCGCGCGCCTTCGCCATCCACCGCGACACCGTGGAGGCGTGCACCTGGTGCAGGGCGCCCAGCGACTCCACGCCCAGGCCCTGCACCAGCCCCATGCGCAGCAGGTTGCGGTCGCGTGGGGACAGCAGGGACAGCGCCTCGGCGAAGGCGGCGCGGAAGGCGGGGCGGTAGCTCTGGCGGATGTGCTCCAGCTCCGGATCCGTCGCGCCCAGGTCCGCGGCGATGAGGGCGTCGTCCAGCGGCGTGCTGCGCTCCGGCCTGCGCTTGAGCGACAGCGCGATGCCCAGCGACACGGCCTCCGCCCACCGCCGCAACGGTCCCCGGCCCGCGTACTCCGTGAGGCGCGGGGCACGGCCGCCGTCCTCCACCAGCAGCCGCAGGCGCGTGAGCTGGAGCACCTCGTCCACGAAGGCTTCGGAATCCTCCACGCGGCGCACCGCGCGCCCCGCGGGCGTCAGCACCGTGGACTCCAGCGCATCCAGCGCGGCCCGCTGCCCCTCCACCGCCGCCAGCGCCAGGTACAGGTCCTCGCAGTGCAGCGCGGACAGGGCCTGCGCGGGAGGCTCACCCGCCGGCGCGTGCCTCCCCAGGTGCGCGGCGAAGAGGACTGGCGCGAGCATGACGCCGGGCCACGCCCCCTCGCAGCGCTCCAGCACGGAGGCCAGCACGGGCAGCAGCCCCGCCTCCTCCTCGGAGGTCAGGGGTCGCGCGGCTCCCCGGAATGCCGCGACCAGCTCGGATGGATTGTTCGCCATGGCAGCGAGGCCCGGGTCCCCAAGGACCGGGAATCCCGGGACGTTAACGAAAGGCCCGGGTAAGGCGGAAGGCCCCCCTGCGCCCGGCGGGCCCCCCGGTCAGCGGCCAACCCACGGCGTTGGAGGCTCCCCTCCTCCCGGGAAGCTCCCTTGGGTCCGGGCACGCGCGTAAATCCTGCCGGGGGCGCGCATCGCGCATGCGGGTCGTGCATCCGACCGGCGCTTGCAGTCGTGGAGCTCACTTCCCGGAGGACGACATGAAGATCGGAATCATTGGCGCGGGGCTGATCGGCGGAACGCTGGCGCGGCGCTGGACGAAGCTGGGGCACGAGGTGTCCATCGCGAACTCGCGCGGGCCGGAGACCCTGCGCGATCTGGCGAAGGAGACGGGCGCGAAGGCCGTCACCGTTCAGGAGGCGGCGCAGGCCGGTGAGGTCGTCGTCGTGACCATCACCCAGAAGGCGGTCCCCGACCTGCCGAAGGGCCTCTTCGCGAACGTGCCGAAGGACGTCGTCGTCATCGACACAGGCAACTACTACCCCGTGCGCGACGGAAGCATCCCGGAGCTCGAAGCCGGCACGCTGGAGAGCGAGTGGGTCTCGAAGCTCCTCGGCCGCCCCGTCATCAAGGCCTTCAACAACATCTTCTTCCAAAGCCTCCTCGACAAGGGAACGCCAAAGGGCACGCCCGGACGCGTGGCGCTGCCGATCGCGGGCGATCCGCCCGAGCACCGCGCGAAGGTGCTCAAGCTCGTGGAGGAGCTGGGCTTCGACGGCATCGACGCGGGGAGCCTCTCCGAGTCGTGGCGCCAGCAGCCCGGCACGCCGGTCTACACCCAGGACTTCGATGCGCCGGGGGTGAAGAAGGCCCTCGCCGAGGCCGAGCGCAGCCGCCTTCCGGAGTACCGTCAGAAGGCCGACAAGTGGCTGCGGGACTTCCTCGCGTCGCAGAAGTAAGCCCCGCTTGTGCCCCCGGGGCTTCGGACGGAAGGTGTGCTCCGCATGGCCGCCCTCTCCGAAGCCCCGCTGCTCGTCACCGCCGAGTTGGAGCCGGAAGCGTTCGCGCGCCTGGACGGCCTGCGCCGGCGCTACTTCCCACCCGAGCGCAACGTCATCCCCGCGCACGTCTCCCTCTTCCACCACCTGCCCGCGTCCGAACAGGTCGCCGTGGAGGCCGCGCTCGAGGTCGTCACCGAGCGCCCCGCGCCCACGCTGCGCTTCACGAAGCTGCGAAGTCTGGGACGCGGCATGGCGCTGGACGTGGAAGCCCCGGGCCTGTCTCCCGTGCACCGCGAGCTGTCCCGCGCGTTCGTGGAGTGGCTCACGCCGCAGGACCGCCAGCCCTTCCGGCCCCACGTCACGCTGATGAACAAGGCCAGCGCCGAGGAGGCCAAGGCCGCCCTCGTGGAGCTGGGCGCGGACTGGGCCTCCTTCGACTCGCACGCTCCCGCGCTAATTCTCTGGCGCTACCTCGGAGGCCCGTGGGAGCTCGTGCGCCGCTTTCCGTTCACGGGCCGCGAAGGATGAGCTGCTCCACCGCTTCACGCACGTCCTGCAACAGCGACGGATCCCTCACCGCGATGAAGATGGTGTCGTCACCCGCGACCGTGCCCGCGAGCCCCTCGGGCTCCTCACGGTCCAGCGCCAGCCCGAAGATCTGCGCGTAGCCGGGCGCCGTCTTCAGCACCAGCATGTTGGGCGGCGCCTCGATGATGGTCACCGACGGCGCGAGCGGCACCGGCGCCACCGGCGGCTCCGTGCGCTGGTAGCGCCCGTTCACCTTCTGCACGCTCAGCTTCTTCAGCCGCCGCGACAGCGTGGACTGGCTGGGCGCGTGCCCCGCCTCCTCCAGCAACGTCTGCAGCACCGCCTGATCCGGAACGTCCTGCCGGGAGATGAGCTGAAGGATGGCCTCGTCCAGGTTCATTCACGTTCACCATGCATGCGGCTGAATACGCACGCAAGACGCATGAAAAATCCCAGTGAATGTTCTTGCGCGCTGCGCCGTTCTGCATAATATCCGCGCCTCCTTAGCGAATATGCATGAATTCAAGTGCATATTCAGCAGTCCCCATCCATCCGGCGCGGCCGGGGGAGCACGAAGCCCATGAAGCATGTCACCCGCATTCAGGACCTGGGCCCGGAAGGCGTCGAGGCGGTCCTTTCGCAGGCGGCCGCGTGGAAGCTGAAGGACCCAGGGGCGCTGTTCCCCGGGAAGATCCTGGGCATGGTGTTCTTCAATCCGTCCTTGCGCACGCGCACGTCCTTCGAGGCCGTGATGCTGCGCGCGGGCGGGCACGCCGTCGTGCTCGACGTGGGCTCTGGCGTGTGGAAGCTGGAGGACCGGCCCGGCGCGGTGATGAACGCGGACCGCGCGGAGCACATCAAGGAGGCGTCGCCCGTCCTGTCGCGCTTCGTGGACATGCTCGGCATCCGCACCTTCTCCCAGGGCGGCGGCGACGAGGAGGACGAGGCGGACCCCGTCATCAACGCCTTCCGCAAGTGGGCCACCGTGCCGGTGGTGAGCATGGAGTCCGCGCGCGAGCATCCCTGCCAGGGCCTGGCGGACGTGCTCACGCTGCGCGAGACGTTCGGCACCACGAAGAAGCTGCCGGTGACGCTCACCTGGGCGCCGCACATCAAGCCCCTGCCCAAGGCGGTGCCCAACTCGTTCCTGCTGTCCGCGGCGGCCGCGGGCTGCGAGGTGCGCGTGGCGCATCCGCCGGGCTTCGACCTGCACCCGGCCGTGCGAGCGGAGGCCGAGGCGTACGCCAAGGCCACCGGCGGCAGCATCACGTACACGCACGACCAGGACGAGGCGCTGGTGGGCAGCCGCGCCGTGTACGCGAAGTCCTGGGGCCCCACGGCGCAGACGGCGAGCACGCCCACGGACGTGGCGGCGCTGCTCGCGTCGTACTCGGGCTGGATGCCCACGCGCCGGCACATGGGGAAGGCCGCGAAGGACGCGGCGTTCCTGCACTGCCTGCCCGTGCGCCGCAACGTGGAGGTCGCTGACGAGGTGTTGGATCACGCGAGCAGCCGCGTCGTGGACGAGGCGGGCAACCGCTACCACGTGCAGCGCGCCCTCCTGGCCTGGATGCGCGGCGGCTGAAGTCAGAAGCCGTCCGCCCCACCCTTCTTCGTCCCCTTTCGACTTTCCAGAGGTCCACCTTGCCTTTGTCTCCCGACCCGTACGCCGCGCTTCGCAACGCGGCGAAGTACGTGAAGCAGTTCCGCAGCAAGACCTTCGTGGTGAAGCTGGGCGGAGCCGTGCTGACGGATCCCCGCACGCGCAAGACGGCGTGCGAGCAGATCGCCCTCTTGTGGGCCTTCTCCATCCGCCCCGTCGTGGTGCACGGCGGCGGTCCGGAGCTGGACGCGCTCTGTGACGCCCTGCACCTGCCCATCGAGAAGGTGGCGGGCCGCCGCATCACCTCCGCGCCCGTGCTGGACGCGGCGAAGATGGTGCTCGCGGGCAAGCTGCACACGGACCTGCTCGCGGACCTCCAGGCCGCGGGTGTGCCCGCGGTGGGCCTGTCCGGCGTGGACGCGGGCCTCATCAAGGCGCGCAAGCGTCCGCCCGTGCTGGTGACGGAGCCCGGCGAGACTCAAGGGCGGATGGTGGACTACGGCCTCGTGGGCGACATCGAGTCGGTGGACACGCGCGTCGTGGAGCACCTGCGCAGCGCGGACTACGTGCCCGTCATCGCCCCGCTGTCGGGCGGCCAGGACGGCGCCGTGTACAACACCAACGCGGACACGGTGGCGGCGGCCCTGGCGGCGGCGCTGCACGCGGAGAAGCTCTTCTTCATGGTGGAGGTGCCGGGGCTCCTCAAGGACGTCTCCGACCCGTCGTCGCTCATCTCGCTGGCCACGCTGTCGGACCTGGCGTCCCTGGAGGCCGAAGGCCGGCTCACGGGCGGCATGCGTCCCAAGGCGCACGCCATGCGCCACGCGCTCGTGGGCGGCGTGGGCAGCGTGCACCTGGTGAGCGGCAAGCAGTCCGACGCGCTCCTGGAGGAGGTCTTCACCAACGAGGGCAGCGGCACCATGGTCGTGCGCGAGCACCCGGTGAAGCACGGCGAGGCCAGGGGTTGAACCCCGCCGGGCTGCTCACCGCGCTGGTCGCCACGCCCAGCGTCTCCGGCGACGAGGCCCGCATCGCGGACCTCGTCGCGGGCCATGCGGAGTCCTGGGGTGCCCGCGTGCACCGCCAGGGCCACAACGTGTGGTTCAGCGTGGGCAGCGGCCCGAAGCGCCTGCTCGTGAACTCCCACCTGGACACGGTGAAGCCGTGCGCCGGGTGGGACACGGAGCCGCACGAAGCGGTGTGGAAGGACGACACGCTCTACGGCCTGGGCGCCAACGACGCCAAGGGCTGCGTCACCGCCATGCTCCTCACCGCGAAGGCGCTCCTCGAAGAAGGTGCGCCTTCCGGTGTCGAGTACGTCTTCGCGCTCACCGCCGAGGAGGAGACAGGGGGCAAGGGGCTGGGGCCGCTGTTGTCCTCGCTGGGGCCGCTGGACGCCGCCATCGTGGGCGAGCCCACGTCGCTCAAGCCCTGCACGGCGCAGCGGGGCATGCTGCTCCTGCGCTGCGTGGCGCACGGCACGAGCGGTCATGTCGCGCACGCGCACACTGGAGGGCTGGAGAACGCCATCCTCAAGGCGGCCCGGGACATCCAGGCCGTGTCCGCGCTGCGCTTCCCCGCGCACCCACTGTTGGGTGAGGCGCGGGCGCAGGTGACGCAGGTGTCCGGCGGACTGGCGCGCAACCAGGTGCCGGACCGGTGCGAGTTCTTCGTGGACCTGCGCACCACGCCGGGCATGGACCACGCGAAGGTGGCGGAGGAGGTCGGGCAGGCGCTGGAGAGCGAGGTGGTGGTGCACTCCGCGCGTTACCTGCCCAAGGGCACGGACGCGGCGCACCCGCTGGTGCGCGCGGCGGTGGCGGCGTCCGGACAGGCGACCGTGGGCTCCAGCACCACGTCTGACTGGGCGTTCCTGGGCGACCTCCCGGCGGTGAAGGTGGGCCCGGGCGACACGCTCCGGAGCCACCAGGCGAACGAGTACCTCACGCGCGCGGAGCTGGAGGCGGGGCTCGCGTTCTATCGACGACTGCTGCACGGCTATGCCGGGGAGGTGTCGCGTGGCTGAGACATTGTGGGGCAAGGGCCAGCCGCTGGACGCGGCCATCCACGCCTTCACCGTGGGCGATGACCCCGTGGTGGACCTGTCGCTCGTCCCGCACGACGCGCTGGGCAGCGCCGCGCACGCGCGCATGCTCGCGCACGTGGGGCTGCTCGCGCCGGAGGCCGCCAGCTCGCTCGTGGCCGCGCTGCACGCGCTCCACGACGAGGCGCGCGCGGGCCGCTTCACCATCCGCCCGGAGCAGGAGGACGGCCACACCGCGCTGGAGGCCGCGCTCGTGGAGCGCACCGGCGAGGCGGGCAAGCGCATCCACCTGGCGCGCTCGCGAAACGATCAGGTGCTGCTCGCCCTGCGCCTCTTCATGCGCGAGGAATTGCTCGCGCTGGGTGCGCGCACGGCGGAGCTGGCGGGGACGTTCCTCGACTTCGCGCAAGCGCATGCGGACCTGCCCCTGCCCGGCTACACGCACCTGCGCCGCGCGATGCCGTCCACCTTCGGCCTGTGGGGCATGGCCTTCGCCGAAGGTCTGCTCGAGGAGCTGGAGGCGCTGAAGGGCGTGTGGGGGCGGCTCGACCGCTGCCCGCTGGGCGCCGCCGCGGGCTTCGGAGTGCCGTTGCCCATCGACCGTGAATATGTCGCGCGGTTGCTCGGTTTTAATCGGGTTCAACGCAGCCCCATCGACGCGCAGGACAGTCGGGGGCGGCATGAAGCGGCGCTGCTCACCTGGGCGTGCTCGGCAGCGGGCACTCTGGAGAAGTGGCTTTGGGACGTGCAGCTCTACAGCATGGACGAGTTCGGCTTCCTGGCCCTGCCGGATGCCTTCACGACCGGCTCGTCCATCATGCCGCAGAAGAAGAACCCGGACGTGGTGGAGCTGGCCCGGGGCCGCTGCCGCGAGCTGCGCGGCCTGGCGCACCAGGTGGAGGCGGTGGCCGGCGGGCTTCCCTCCAGCTACCACCGTGACTTCCAGCTGCTGAAGCGCCCCACCCTCCAGGCCCTCACCAGCGCGAAGGCGCTGCTGGAAGTGCTCTCGCGGCTGGTGCCCGCGCTGAAGGTGAACGCGGAGAAGGCGCGCGCGGCGTGCGACGACACGCTCTACGCCGCGCACCACGCCTACGCGCTCGTGGCGAAGGGCCAGCCCTTCCGCGACGCGTACCGGGAGGTGGGCCGTCAGCTCAACGACGGCAGCTTCCAGCCGGACCGCGGCGCGCTGACGGCCACCCACCTGGGTGGCGCCGGCAACCTGGGCCTCGCCGCCGCGCGCGAGGAACTGGCGGATGCGCGCGACTGGCTCACGCGCACCCACGCACAGCAGGCCGAGGCCGCCGCGCGCGTCTGGGCCCCCTGAAACCTTCCTCACCCCTTTCGCAGCAACAGGAGTCCGAAGATGAGCAAGAAGTCCGTGGTGCTGGCGTTCTCTGGTGGCCTCGATACCGCCTTCTGCACGGTGTACCTGCGCGAGCAGGGCTGGGACGTCACCACCGTCACCGTGGACACGGGCGGCTTTCCGCCCGAGCAGCTGGAGCGCATCCAGGCCCTGTCCCAGAAGCTGGGCGCGGTGGCGCACCACACGGTGGACGCGCGCGACACCCTCTTCCAGGGCTACCTGCGCTTCCTCGTCGCCGGCAACGTGCTGCGCGGCCAACTCTACCCCTTGAGCGTCTCCGCCGAGCGCGCCTGCCAGGCCGTGGAGGCGGTGCGCATGGCGGAGAAGCTGGGCGTGCAGGCCGTGGCCCACGGCAGCACCGGCGCGGGGAATGATCAGGTCCGCTTCGACGTGGCCTTCCGCACGCTCGCGCCCCAGCTGCAGCTCATCACGCCCATCCGCGACCTGGCCCTCTCCCGCAAGCAGGAGATTGCATTCCTCGCGGAGCGCGGCTTCCACCTGCCGGCGAAGACGGGCGAGTACTCCGTCAACGAGGGCATGTGGGGCACGTCCGTGGGCGGCCGCGAGACGCTGGACTCGTGGAGCACCCTGCCGGAAGCGGCCTTCCCCGGCGGCGAGATTCCGACGGACCTGAAGCCCCTGCCGCTGATCATCTCCTTCGACAAGGGCGTGCCGGTGGCGCTCGACGGCAAGGCGATGTCCGCTGTGGACGTGGTGGAGAAGCTCAACGCCATTGGCCGGCCGTACGGCATTGGCCGGGGCGTGCACCTGGGCGACACCATCCTGGGCATCAAGGGCCGCGTGGGCTTCGAGGCGCCGGCGGCGCACCTGCTCATCGCGTCGCACCGCGAGCTGGAGAAGCTGGTGCTGTCGGGCAAGCAGCTCTTCTGGAAGGAGACGGTGGGCAACCTGTACGGGTCGCTGCTGCACGAAGGCCACTTCTTCGACCCGCTGGTGAAGGACCTGGAGGCGTTCCTCGCCTCCTCGCAGGACCGCGTGACGGGCGAGGTGAAGCTGGTGCTCACCCCGCGCGCCCACGTCGTGGAAGGCGTGCGTTCGCCACACTCGCTGATGGACGCGAAGGTGGCCACGTACGGAGAGGCCAATGTGTTGTGGACGGGGACGGAGGCGGCGGGGTTCGCCAAGCTCTACGGCGTTGCGCAGATGCTCTCCCAGAAAGCGAAGTGACGACATGAAGATCCACGTCGACAAGGTGGGCAGTGTCACGCGCAACCTCCAGGTGGGGCGCACGGTGCACCTCACGGATGAGGTCAAGTGCGAGGAAGGCGCCGTCATCGCGGTACGCATCCACGGGGAGAAGAGCGTCTACAACCAGTTGGAGGACGTGAACGGCCGGCTCGTCACGCTCCACGCGGGCGACATCGTCGTGGGCGCGCTGGGCCACCGCAACGCCCTGCACGGCTACGAGGGCATCGTCCCCGCGTCCGTTGCCGTAGGCGACAAGCTCCACATCCTCAACATGGGCGGCGTCATCGGGAAGTGCACGTCGCACAACCCGGGCGTGGGCCCCCCGTTCGAGGCGGAGGTGCTGGGCCAGGTCCTCACCTTCCCGGAGTTCCAGTCGCGCGCGGGCCAGCACGCACACATCTCCACCGGCGCGCTCAAGGGCACGTCGCGGGCGGTGACGTGCCCGGTGGTGTACGTGGTGGGCACCTGCATGAACGCGGGCAAGACGTACGCGGCCAGCGTCGTGGTGCGGAAGCTCTCCCAGGCGGGCTACCGCGTGGGCGGCGCGAAGCTCACCGGCGTGTCGCTGATGCGCGACACCCTGTCCATGCAGGACAGCGGCGCGGACGTGGTGATGGACTTCACCGACGCGGGCGTCGTGTGCACCGGCGCGCGCACCGCGTCCAAGGTGGCGCGGATTGTCTTCTCGGAGATGGCGGCCCAGGAGGTGGACGTCATCGTCGCGGAGACGGGCGACGGCATCATGGGCGAGTACGGCGTGCAGGCCATCCTGGCGGACCCGGAGCTCAAGGCGCTGGGCGGCGCGTTCATCCTGTGCGCGAACGACCCCGTGGGCGCGGCCGGCGGCGTGCGGCACCTGCGCGAGGTGTACGGCATCGAGATGGACATGGTGGCCGGGCCCGCCACGGACAACGCGGTGGGCGTGCGCTTCGTGGAGCAGGTGGTGGGGCTGCCCGCTCGCAACGCGCGCGCGGATCCGAACGCCCTGGGCAATCTCATCGTGGAGAAGCTCGCGCCCAAGCTGGGAGCGGGGAGGAAGTCATGACGTCGCCTGCGCACATCTACATCCTGGGAGCCTCCGGTTTCGGCGGAGGCGAGCTGTTGCGGCTGCTCGCGGGCCACCCGGGCAACGCCGGCATCCGCGTGGTGTCGCGGCACCATGCGGGCTCCCCCATCCACAAGGTGCACCCGCACCTGCGCGGGCTGGTGGACGGCTGCTTCGAGGCGGCGCCGGACTGGCGCTGGCTGGCGGACTCGCCGCGCCCGGTGGTGTTCAGCGCGCTGGGGCACGGGGAGCTGGCGTCGCAGTTCGCCGGGCTGGAGAAGCAGTGGGCGGACGCGGGGCTCGCGGACCGGATGCTGCTGGTGGACCTGTCGTCCGACTTCCGCCTGGACCACCCGGGCCGGTACGCGGGCGCCTACGGCCGGCCGCACCCGTCCCCGGAGCTGCTGGGCACGTTCACCTACGGCCTCACGGAGTGGAAGCGGGAGCAGGTGAAGACGGCGAAGCGCATCGCCAACCCGGGCTGCTTCGCGACGGCGGTGCAGCTGGCGCTCCTGCCCATCGCGGCCACGCCGGGGCTGGGGCTGTTGGCGGTGTCGGGCGTGACGGGCTCGTCCGGTTCCGGTTCGCTGCCGGGCGAGGGCACGCACCACCCGACGCGCGCGCACGACTTCCGCGCGTACAAGCCGCTGGAGCACCAGCACGAGGCGGAGGTGGAGGTGATGCTGGTGGCGCACGGCGCGCAGCGGCACCGGCTGGCCTTCGTGCCGCACTCGGCGCCCATGGTGCGCGGCATCTTCGCCACCGTGCAGTTCGAGTGGCCGGAGCACGGCGGCGCGGTGGTGACGCAGTCGCTGACGGAGAAGTACCGCCGCTACTACGAGGGCTCGAAGTTCGTGCGCATCGTGGAGGGCACGCCGCGCGTGGCGGCCGTCGCGGGCAGCAACTTCTGCGACATCTCCGTGGCGACGAAGGGCCGCTCCGTGGCGGTGATGGCGGCGCTGGACAACCTGGTGAAGGGCATGGCCGGGCAGGCGGTGCAGAACTTCAACGTGGCCCTCGGGTTCGCCGAGGACACCGGCCTGCGCCAGGCGGCCTGCTACCCGTAGGAACGTGAAGCCCCGGGCGTCATCGGCACCGCGCCCGGGGCCGCGGTGCTCAGGCAGCGGGCGTCTTCGGCACGTCGGCCGAGGGTGCGCTGGCCTCTCCCGTGCCGCTCGCATCCCCTGGCTGCGCGGGCGTTGCCGTCGCGGTTGCCCCCGGCGTCGCGGCGGAATCACTCGCGACGGGAGCGGCGGCGCCAGTTTCGCGCTGCTCCAGGCGCGCGCCTCCCGCTTCGGCGGCCTTGAGGAACTCGTCGTACTCCGACTTGCGCGACGCGGCCTTCTCCTGGGCGGCGGCGGAGCCCCGCTCCGCGGCGGTACGGCCCGCGCGGATGGCCCGGGCGCTCAAGAGGATGCCTCCGACGAAGGCCGCGATCCGCAGCGCCGACGCGAAGCTCCAGCCCGTGGTGAGCCCCTCCATGCCGTCGCGCACGAAGTTGAGCGCCAGCACGAACACACCGCCGGACACCGCGGCCCCGATGGCCGTGGTCCACGTGCGCAACGCGACGATGCGCGCGGCGCCGTAGCAGAGCACCGGCAGCACCGCGAGCACCCACAGGTCCTCCAGCACCACCGCCACCGGGATGCGCACGAAGTCGGAGGACAGCGCGTTCACCCGCGAGTGCAGGCGCAGCACCAGCGACACGCTGAGCATGGCCCCCAGCACCAGCGACAGGAAGCCCAGTCCGACGATGAACTGGAAGCGGCGGACGCGGATGCGCAGGGGCTCGAGGGCACTGGGTTTGGAGCTCACGGCCCGAAAGCCTATCGCACTCTCACCCTTCGTCCTCTTCCCCGACAGCCGCGTCCCCCGCCGAGCGAGGAGGCGGGCCGTCGCCGTAGAAGACCGCCTCCAGCACCAGCCCCTGCGGCGGCGCGGTGGCCCCGGCCAGCTGGCGGTCGCGAGAGGCCAGCACTTCGGCCACCCAGGCCTCGGGGCGGCGTCCCTTGCCCACCTCCACCAGCGTGCCCACCAGGTTGCGCACCATGTGCTTGAGGAACGCGGTGCCCTCCACCACGACGGCCAGGGTGTCGCCGGCCGTGCCCTCCACGCGCACCTGATGGATTTCGCGCACCGCGTGCTTCGCCTGGCAGTCCGCGGCGCGGAACGCGGAGAAGTCATGCCGGCCCAGCAGCGCCCCGGACGCGCGGCGCATGGCCTCCACGTCCAGCGGGGCGAACAGCTCCCAGTGCGTCGTGCGCAACAGCGGGGACCGCGTGCGCCGGTTGCTCAGCCGGTAGCGGTAGCGCTTGCCGCGAGACCAGCGGCGCGGGTCGAACCCCGGCGCCACCTCCTCCGCGGCCACCACCGCGATGTCCGGCGGGAGGATGCCGTTGAGGCCCATCGTGTACGCCTTCATCGGCAGCACGCGCGGCGTGTCGAAGCAGGCCACCTGCCCCGTCGCATGCACCCCGGAGTCGGTGCGGCCGGCGGAGGTCACGGACACGGGCTCCCCCAGGAGCTTCTGGAGTGCGGCCTGGAGCGTGGACTGGATGGACGGCCCGTTGGGCTGAATCTGCCAGCCCACGTACCGAGTGCCTTCGTATTCGAGCGTCAGCTTCAGCCGGGGCATGGATACAGCGAGACCAAGAGACACGCGGATCAGCGCGTCTTCAGCCAGCCCTCCAGGACATCCGCCGCCAGCTTCGCCAGGGAGACGTTCGCCCGGCGGGCCTGGGCCTCCAGCTTCTCGTACAACGCCGGGTCCAGCGTCAGCGCGAGCAGGCGCGGCTCGGTGGCGGGCAGCTCGTCCAGGCGCATGGCCTCCGTGGGCGGGCCGTCCACGGACGCCACGACCTCCGCCAGCTCCAGCGCCACTTCCGACGTGGGCGCGGAGGACTGGCGCGTGGACAGCCGCTTCAACTCCTGCGGGCGCTCGTCCTCGAAGAGCTGCTTGACGAAGTTGGCCAGGTGCAGCGGCGTGGGCGTGAAGTCATACGCGTCCAGGAAGGCGTCCAGGTCGCGCTGCATGTCCAGCGCCGTCTGGTAGCGGCGCTCGCGGTCGCGGGCGAGCGCGCGCATCAGGATGGCCTCCACGCGCTCCGGCAGGTCCTCGCGGAAGTACGACGGCGCGTAGATCTTCGCTTCGGTGATGCTGCGCATGACGGCGACGTCGGAGTCACCGGTGAAGAGCTTGAAGCCGGTGAGCCACTCGTAGAGGACGGTGCCCAGCGAGAAGATGTCGCTGCGGCAGTCCAGCGGCCGGCCCAGGCACTGCTCCGGGGAGAGGTAGCTGAGCTTGCCCTTGATTTCGCCCGAGCGCGTCTCCTCCACCTGGTTGGCGGCCTTGGCGATGCCGAAGTCGAGCACCTTCACCGAGCCGTCGAACGCGACGATGATGTTCTCCGGCGTCACGTCGCGGTGGACGATGTTCAGCGGGTTGCCGTAGCGGTCCTTCTTCTGGTGCGCGTAGTGCAATCCCGCGCAGACGCAGGAGGCGATCTTCAGCGCGTACACCATGGGGAAGGGAATCCCCATGGCCTCGGCCTTGGGCACGACGCGGCGCATGTCGCGGCCGGACACGTACTCCATGGCGATGAAGTAGCTGTCGACGATCTTCCCCAGGTCGTGGATCTGCACGATGTTGGGGTGGTTGAGCTGGGCGGCCAGCCGCGCCTCGTTGAGGAACATCTTCACGAAGGCCGCGTGCTTGGACAGATGCGGGCGGATGCGCTTGATGACGATGGGCGTCTCGTCGCCGCTGGCATCCACCTGGTGCGCGAGGAAGATCTCCGCCATGCCCCCCACGGCAATCCGGTCGATGAGCCGGTAGTTGCCGAAGCGGAACGCGTCGCGCGGGGGCGAGGAGGCGGCGGGAGCCATGGGAGCAATGTAGCCGCGCCCTGCCCGGCGGCGCTAACGAAGTTGGACGACGTGCACCTTGAGTGCCGGTTCCTCACCAACGGACGCCGGAAAGTCGAGCCCCGAGGGACCGAGCGACCCCACCGTCTTCCCCGCCCTGCCAGCCCGCGTCACGCCCTCCAGCACCATCGTTTCGAACCGGCGCGAGGGCAGCCCCGCCAGGTTGCAGCAGGCGACCAGGCGGCCCTTGGGAGCCACCACCCTCGCGGCGGCCTCGGCCAGCCGGGCGTAGTCGCGGGCGGCGGAGAAGCGCGTCGTCTTCGTGGTGGAGAAGGACGGCGGGTCCGCGACCACGACGTCAAAGGCCTCCCCCTTCTTCGCCAGCCGCCCGAGCCAATCGAAGACATCGCCCGCCACGTAGTCGTAGCGGTCCACGGATTGACCGTTGAGGCGCGCGTTCTCCTCGCCCCATTCGAGCACGCGGCGGCTGGCGTCCATGTTGAGCACGCGCTTCGCCCCCCCGGCGGTCGCGGCAATGCCAAAGGCGCAGGTGTACGCGAAGAGGTTGAGGACGGTGAGGCCGGAGGCCTGGGCCTGGAGCCACGCGCGGGTGTCGCGCATGTCCAGGTAGAGGCCGACGGAGAGGCCCTGTCCCGGGCGGATGTGGAAGGACAGGCCGTTCTCCTTCGAGACGAAGTCCTCCACGGGCTCACCCCGGGCGGCGGTCTCCGGAGCCAGCGCGTCCTTCGCCACGTTGGCGAGCACGCGGGCCTCCCGGGGGCGGCGCTTCAAGTAGACGCTCCGGGGCGCCCACGCGGCGACGGCGGCATCGAGCAGCGCGGCTTCCTCGGCCTCGGTCAGGTCGCGATAGAGGCTGACCACGACGACGTCACCGAAGATGTCCGCCGTGACGTCGGGCACGCCGTCCGCGGCGCCGTTGAGGAGGCGGAAGGCGGAGGTGGCGGGGTCTGAGAGCAGCGGCCCCCGGCGGACGCGGGAGTCGCGCAGGAGGTCCACGAGGCAGGGAGGCAGGGCACTCACGCGCCCCTTCTACCCTACGAACCCAGCCGTGCGCGGGACCAGACGCGGGTGAGCGCGGCGGCGGCGTCGCGGGCCAGGTCCACGTAGTCACTGCCCAGGAGCTGCCCTTCGCGGACGCAGACGCGGCCGTCGACGATGGTCCACGCCACGCGGGCGGCGACGAGCTGGCCCAGGAGGTAGGGCGAGTAGCCCGTCTCCGGGTCCGCGGCGGGGATGGCGTCGTAGACGACGAGGTCCGCGATGCTCCCCTCCTCCACGCCGCCCGAGGGCTTGCCATACAGCCGGGTGCACAGCTCCGCGGGGCCGCTGACGAACAGGTGCGCCAGCGAGTCATCCAGGTCCGGCATGCGGCCGGAGCGGGCCAGGGACAGCATGCTGACGAGCGCCCCGCCCAGCTCCTCCTGGAGGGTGCCATGGCCGCCGGTGCCCAGGCCCACGAGGTGGAGGCTGGACAGCGCGCCGTCGGCGGACTCGGCCGCGCGGTCCATGGAGCGCGTGGTGCGGGGCGTGAGGGCGATGAAGGTACCGGAGGCGGCCAGCCGCTCGGACTCGGAGCGCTCCACGGCGCGAGGGTAGCCAGCGATGGCGTGGGGCCCCAGCAGGCCGAGCGCATCCAGGCGGGGCACGACGCGGACGCCGTGCGTGGCGTAGGTGGTGGACAGGTCGTCCTCGTTCTCCGCGAGGTGGAAGACGACGGCCGCGTTCAGCTCCGCGCGCAGTCCCGCGATGCGGGCCAGGAGCGAGTCCTCGCAGGTGTACGACGCATGGAAGCCCAGCGCGCCGCGGACGCGGGGGTGTGCGCGGTAGCGGCGGACGAAGTCTGCGTTGGCGTCCGCCTGGGCATGGGCCACCTCCGCGCCGTCCAGGCTGTGCGTGGAGTGGGACGTGACCAGGCGGATGCCGAGCGAGTCCGCGGCGCGCGCCTGGCCCTCCAGTCCCCCGGCGACGTCGGTGGGGCACGACAGGTGGTCGACGACGAGGGAGACGCCATCGAGCAGCGCGCGGGCGGCGGCGAAGCGGGTCAGGACCTCCACGTCCTCGGCGGTGAGGAGGTTGGCCACCGAGCGCATGCGCTCCAGGCGCGAGCGGGGCTGGCGCAGGAGGAAGTCGCCATTGGGGGGCAACAGCTGCCCGTTGACCATGTGCGAGTGACAGTCCACGAGGCCGGGGGCGACGAGCCGGCCGCGACAGGCGACCTCCCAGTCACCGGGCAGCACGGGCACCTCTGCGTCGGGGGCGACGCGGCGGATGATGCCCTCTTCCACGACGACGGCCATGCCGTGGCGGACGCGACCGTCCGCACGGAACACGGCGCAGTTCTTCAGAAGCAGTCGGCCTTCCATGGACCTTCCCGTTTTAGCACGGGGTAGGTGGCGGATGAACCCCGGCTCCTATTGGAGGCCCCGAGGCGGGGAGCCATGCAGGGCTCCGGCCACTCAATTCGAATAAACGCAACGCATCGTCACCGGATCGAACATCGCGTTCCGTCCCTGCCCGAAATCGACCCCCACGTAGGGAGGAACGGACCTCAAGAGGCGAAGCCTCACGGGTTCAGGTTCCGTCTCGAAGCGGAAGGTGACGGGCTCCTCCAGAAACCATGCCTTCGCCCGCGCGAACTCCTCCTCCGTCAAGGAGCCATCGGTCCGGCTGGAGAGTGCACGGACCCGGGCCTCGTTGTCCTGAAGCACGGTCTTGAGGCGACTCCATTCCCCCCAATGTCTGCCTGCGACCTGGGCAAGGGCCGGCGACATCGCGAGCAATGACAACAGGGCCAACGGAGGAAGCACCCTTCGCCAGAGATGGACGATGCGATCAGGCACCTTCCGGGCGACGAAGAAGCAACAATAGCCGACAAGAAGAAACAACCATCCGCAGAACGCGAGCTCCGTGAGCAGGTCCACGGGTGGGTCACCCGGGAAAGGGTGCGGATCTCCCAGCAGGATCTGGCCAACCCCCAGGGCACTCAGCGCAAGCAGGACGCCCACCGACGGCACGAAGCCACACACCAACCCAATGATTCCCAACCGCGGAAGTCCGCGAGCGGATGATTTCATTCCAGTGTCGCGGCTCGCCGGAGGAAGAAGCTCCGGAGTGAACTGTCGCGTGGACGGAACTTTCATGGATTCGGTCCGGAGAGGGGTTGGACGGAGACTCTCTCCTGCCCGGCAGGCAGGACGGCAAGGAGCCCGGGTTCTAGGCCCCTGGCGACCCGGTATACTCCACCTCCCATGACACCGCTGAGCCCCGGAGTCGCCACCGCCACGGAGCAGGACACGCCCGCCGCACCCGGCACCCTGCGCTTTCGCCGCCTGTGGCTGTTCTCGCCCCGGGCCGACCTGGTCATCCTGGGCATCCCCCTGGCCCTGACCCTGGTGGCCGCCGTCGCCAGCGCGTTCCTCGCCCCGGATGCAGAGGACAGTGCCCACCGGCTGCTGGGGTGGACGGCCCAGAACCTCCTGGGCAATGCCACGCACGTCATCCTCACGTTCCTGCTCTTCGGCGTGCACCGCGACGTGCTCACCGCCGCCCCGAACCAGCCGCGCACCATCCTCGCTGGCGCGCTGGCCACGCTCGCCGTGGGCGCGGCGCTGTTCTTCACCTTCTACGCCGACCGCGCCATCCACACCTTCGCCGTCGCCGTCATCTTCAACGTCTTCGGCCTGCACCACACCCTGTCTCAGCACCGGGGCCTGTGGTCCCTGCACGGCCTGCGCGGCGGACAGGCGGGCCTCGCGCCGCCCTCCGCGCTCGAGCGCAAGCTCCAGCAGTGCTACGTCCCGCTGCTCCTCTCCCTCCTCCTCGTCCGCATCTTCTTCGTGGCCGAGTCCGCCGCGCCGGGCGCCCCCGCCTGGCTCGACGTGGGCCAGGGCGCCGTCCTTCCGTGGCAGGTGCTGCCCGTGCTCCTCGCCGTGTGGCTGGGCTACTTCCTCCTGCTCTTCCGCGCCGTGCTCCGCTCCGGCACCGCCAGCGGCCCCAAGGTGCTCTACCTCCTGGGCATGGCCACGGCGACTGGCCTTGCGCTCGCGGCCCCGTCCTGGGGCTACGTGATGCTCCCGGGCATGCACGGCCTGGAGTACTACATCCTCAGTGCCCGCATGCTGGAGCCGCGTGAAGGCGACGCCCCTCGCCTGAGCCGCAAGCTCATCCTGCCCGCCATGGCGGCGTCCATGATCCCGCTGTTCGCGCTGGGCACGGTGCATGCCTTCCTGCTGGACGGCCCCATCCGCGGCTCGCTGGGCATCGGCGGCGGCGCGCAGGCGCATCCCGTGCTGCGTGCCCTCACCTCGCTGAGCTTCGCATGCGTGCTCGCCCACTACTTCGCGGATGCCTTCATCTTCCGCTTCCGCATCCCCTCCATCCGCCAGGTGATGCTGCGCCGCCTGGGCTTCACGCCCGCGCCCCGCCCGGCGCCCGAGGCCCGGTAGTCAGTCTCGGGAGTCCCCCGGGGCCTTTGTTGGGCCCACCCCTGCCCCGCAAAGAAAAATGGCAGGCCCTTCCAGATGGAGGGACCTGCCATTTCCGCACAACCGAGGTGGCTCAGTTGTAGGTGTTGTTCTGGCCGAAGTTCTTCATCGTCTTCTTCTTCAGCTGGTCCGTCGCTTCCTGGCCGTCGTTCTCGACGTTGTCCTTGCCGGCCAGCGCCGCCGCGGAGGCGCCGAACAGCTTGCGGATGTTGTCGCCGAACAGGGTGATCACGCCGATGGCGGCGATCGCGATGAGGGCCACGATGATGATGTACTCGGTCATGCCCTGACCACGGTTCTTGCGGAACTGCTTCTTCGGGGCCTTCGCGATCGCGTTCATGGGGAACTCCGGGGGTCGTTGCAGCGGTGGAGAGACACACCCTGCGGGAAGTCAGGGTCGATACGGACAGTACAACGGGCGGGCAAGCACCTCCATCCGTCATCGGGAGGATGGGGGGGCTGATCAAGCAATATCGCGGATCTGGAACCTCTCAAGGCTTCGCTCCCCCCTGTTTCAGGGCCCGCCGGGGGCCGCCGTGGGAGTCCGGGCCGGACCTCCGCAGGCGGCGGGCGGCAGGGCCTCGCAGTAGGCCTTGAACGCCTTCTGCAGCTTCCTGTCCTGGGGGTGGCGCGCCGCCAGCTCCCGGCCCACCGCCAGCGCGACGTCCGCGTTCATCGGTGTCCACACCGTGCGCGTGGACCAGGCCTGGGCCGTCACCAGCTTGAGGTACTCCGTCACCAGCTCTGGTGAACGGCCGCCCTTCGCCACCTCCGGCTCCAGCAGCGACGCCGCCAGGGAGAGGTCCCCCTGCGCCAGCGCCGTCTTGCCCAGCGCGAGCGCCGACGCGGGGTCCTCCGGCGCCAGCGAACGCCACAGCGTCGCCACGCCCCGGACCACCGGATCCTTCTCTGAATGGTAGCGCTCCACGTTGCGGTACAGCCCCGCGACCTGCTCCGCCGTGGGCGGGTGCTCGCGCAGGTACTGGTGCAACAGCAGCCCCGGCCCCGAGTCCGGCGACCGGCGCTCGTCCTTCACGCGCACATCCAGGTTCGCCAGGAAGAACGCCACCGGCGAGGCGTACTCCAGCAGGTTGTGGTCGTCCGTGTTGATGGGGCCCTCACCCGCGAAGTCCTTCTGGCCGGCCTCCGTGTGCACCTGCTTGGACAACAGGCCGAACAGGTCGTTGATCTCCACCCGCCCCAGGTCCGCCTTCACGTCCGGCCGGGCCATGCGCGCCGCCACCACCGCCGCGTCGAACGACAGCGGCTTGCGGCTGGCCACCATCACCAGGTCCTCCGGCCCCAGCCACGTCGTGGCGTGCGGGAAGGTGTCGTGCAGCGTGCGCATCACCAGCCGCACCAGCTCGCGGTTGCTCTCGTAGGTGTGGATCCACTGCACCAGCACGCCGTCGTCCGTCAGGTGCTTGTCCACCAGCTGGAAGAAGTCGCGCGTGAAGAGGCCGGACACGCCCGTCACCCAGGGGTTGGACGGCACGCTGACGATGAGGTCGTACTTGATGGGCGCCAGCGCCATGAACGTCTTCGCGTCGTCGATGTGCACGTGCGTGCGCGGATCATCCACCGCGTTGCGGTTGTCCGCCTTGAACAGACGCGCCGCCTCGATGACCGCCGGCGAAATCTCCACCATGTCCAGGCGCTCCACCGGGTGCGCCAGCACGCTGCCCGTGGTGATGGCCGCGCCGGAGCCGATGACGAGCACGTTCTTCGGGTCGCGCGGGTGCAGCAGCACGCCCAGGTGGCCCGCCATCACCTGCGTCTCGATGTCGCCTCCGTTCGTGGCGTCCGTCTTGCCGTTGATCTTCATGAAGCGGAGGCTCTCGCTCGCCAGGTCCCCCACCATCACCGTGGCGAAGGTGTCATCCGCGTAGAAGCGCGGGACGATGGTCCGCTCCGTGTCCGCCACCAGCTTCGCGTAGCTCTCCGGAGGCTTCTGGTACGCGCGCACCGCCGCGATGCTGGACAGCCGCTGCGGCCAGCCCTGCATGCTCCCCAGCACCACCACCGCCAGCACCGCCGCCACGCCCACCGGCGCCAGCGTGCGCCACGCGGGCACCACCGGGTTTGTGCCCTCCCCTTCCTTCGCCGCGGACACCGCGCGGAACGCCAGGGCCGCGGCGACGAGGTTCGCCACCGCCCCCGCGATGAAGTTGCCCTGCATGCCCCAGAAGGGCATCAGCACCAGCCCGCCCAGCACGGAGCCGGACAGCGTGCCCGCCGTGTTCCACAGGTACACGCCGCCCAGCTCGCGCCCCACCTCGGACACCTTCGCCGTGGCCACGCGGGCGGCCGCCGGGAACGCCACGCCCATGATGAACGTGGGCACCAGGAGCACCAGACAGCAGAACCCGAACGTGATGCCCTGGAAGATGGGCCACGTCTCCACCGCGCGCGTGAGCATCCACTCCGACCAGCGGAACAGGTGCGGCAGCCGCACGTACAGGGGAAGCGCCACGCAGAGGCTCAACACCAGCCCCACCTGCGTCCAGCCATACATCTTCAGCGAGTCCCCACCCTCCTTGCGCGTCATCAGCCAGAAGCTGCCCAGGCCGATGCCCAGGATGAACGCCGTCAGGATGAGCGTGAAGGCATACGTGGAGGCCCCCAGCACGATGGCCAGCAGGCGAATCCACGTCACCTGATACAGCATGGACGTGAAGCCCGACAGCATCACGCCGATGAGCGCCGCCCGCACCGCCCGCCGGGGATAGGCCACGTCCTCCGCGGACGGCGCCGCGCCCACCACCACCGCCGGTGGGTGCTGCCGCGCCAGCGCCAGCGCCGCCAGTGCGAGGAACACGTTGAGCCCGGCGGCGATTTGAGCGGACGCGGACAGGCCCACCAGCGGCACCAGCCGCGTGCCCGCCACGTACACCCCCACCGCCGCGCCCAGGCTGTTGATGGCATACAGCCGCGCCAGCTCCCTGCGTACCCCGGAGAGGCTGGCCGCGAAGTGGCGCACCAACGCCGGCAGCGTGCCGCCCATCAGCAGCGTGGGCACCACCAGCGACAGCGAGGACACGAGCAGGCGCGGCGCCACCCGCAGGCCCTCCGGCACGTGGGGCGCCAGGGCCAGCCACAGGTGCTCCAGCGCACCCAGGACGTAGGGGAACGCCAGCGCGTACAGCCCCACGCCCAGCTCCAGCACACCGTAGAGCGCCAGCGGGCTCTTCACCCGGTCCGCTGTCCGCCCGAAGACAAACGCCCCCAGCGCCAGCCCCCCCATGAACGTGGCCAGCACGACGGCGTGCGCCTGCCCGCTGTTGCCCAGCACGTTCCCCAGGTATTTGGACCAGACAAGCTCGTAGACGAGCGCCGTCGCCCCGGACAGGAACAGAAGGGCGGCCACAAGGTTCTTCGGAGGACGTGGAGTGCGGGTCATAGGGACAGCACTCGACGTTACCCGGTATGTTTCAGGTCCACCAATGAACGCCCAACTCCTGCAAGCCGCGCAGCTCGCCTGGTCCCCCCACCTCCGCGTGACACGTGCCGAGGGGGACTGCGCCCAGGTGCTGCGCCGCGACGCCAAGGCGCTCGTGGGCATGCCCCTGCACACCGCGCTCGGGGTTCCGCAGGAGCGCGCCCGCGAACTGGATGCGCGGGCACGCGAGGACCGCCGCGCGGTGGAGTTCGTCACCCTCTCCGCGGGCGGCCCCACCGGCAACCCGCCCGCGTCCCACCTGCGGCTGGTGCTGGGCATGGATGGCGAGGAGGCCGCCGCGGGCGTGCTCGACCTGGGCACGGTGCTGGAGGGCGCCCCGCCGGTGCAGATCTCCAAGCTGTCCTCGTCGCTCAGCCATGAGATCCGCAACCCGCTCTCCTCCGTGAAGATGGCGGTGCAGACGCTGGCCCGGAACACCGGCCTGTCGGACCGGGACAAGCGGCGGCTCACCATCGCCAACCGCGAGATCCGGACCATGGAGCGCATGCTGTGGCTGCTCTCCGAATACGGCCGGGAGAGCGTGGCGAACCTGGATGCCCACGCCCTGCGCTCGGTCGTCCAGGAGGCGACCGCCATGGTGGCCCCGGAGTTGGCCGAGCGCCGCATCGAGGTGGACGTGAAGGAAGAGGCGGACCTGCCCCGCGTGAGGGTGGATCCCAACCGGTTGAGGCCCGTGCTCGCTCAAGTCCTGCTCAACGTGGCCATGGGCCTGCCGGAAGAGGGCCGCGTCCAGGTGACGCTGCGCCAGCCCGACCCCGGACACGTCAGCCTCATCCTGGATGATCCAGCCGCGGCCCTGCCCCCGGAGGAGCGGGGCACGCTGTTCGACCCCTTCGGCTCGCGGCTGGCGCGGGGCGCGGGGCTGTCCCTGGCCGCCCTGCGGCGGGTGATGACGGGGGTGGGCGGCGATGTCGCGGCCCAGGGGAGTGCGGAGCCAGGGATGGTGTTCACGCTGACCTTCGCCGCCTGAGGACCCCATGGAGACCCTCCTCATCGTCGACGATGACGTGTCGCTGCTCGAAACCCTCACGATGCACTTCGAGGACATCGAGCAGGACGACGGCCAGCCGCGCTACCAGGTCGTCACGGCGACCAGCGCCGCGGCGGGCCTCAAGGCCGCCCAGGAGAACATGCCCAGCGTGGTCATCCTGGACATGATGCTCCCGGACCGGACGGGCCTGGAGATCATCGAGGAGATGAAGGGGCTGTGCGGCGACGCGCGCATCATCCTCGTCACCGCGTACCACGACATGGAGACGACCATCCGGGCCATGAAGGCCGGTGCGTTCGACTACATCCACAAGCCCTTCCCGGACCCGGCCGCCCTGGACCTCGTCGTGGAGCGCGCGCTGGAGTACCGGCAGCTGTCGCGCCGCGCGGATGAGGTCCACCGCGAGAACGCCGTCGTCCGCCTGGGCGACATCGTGGGCACCAGCCCGTCCATGCAGCAGCTGGTGAAGGAGATTGGCAAGGTCGCGAGCAGCACCGCGACGGTGCTGATCAACGGCGAGAGCGGCACGGGCAAGGAGCTCATCGCCCGCGTCATCCACAACTACTCCTACGACGAGCCCCGCCCCTTCATCGGCATCAACTGCTCCGCCATCGTGGACACGCTCCTGGAGAGCGAGCTGTTCGGCCACGAGAAGGGCGCCTTCACCGGCGCCGTGGGTGCCAAGCCCGGCAAGTTCGAGCTGGCCGAGGACGGCACCGTCTTCCTGGATGAGATTGGCGACATGTCGCTGATGCTCCAGGCGAAGCTGTTGCGCGTGCTCCAGGAGCGAGAGTTCGAGCGCGTGGGCGGCGTCAAGCGCGTGAAGCTGCGCGCCCGCGTCATCGCCGCCACCCACCGCCATCTGGCGGACGAGGTGGACCAGAGCCGCTTCCGCGAGGACCTCTACCAGCGCCTCAAGGTGATTACCCTCGTCATCCCGCCCCTGCGTGAGCGGCGCGAGGACATCCCCCCGCTGGTGAAGCACCTCCTGGAGCGCATCAACGAGAAGGTGCACAAGCGCGTCACCCGCGTGCCCCACGAGGTGATGGAGCGCCTCACGCGCCTGCCCTGGCGCGGCAACGTGCGCGAGCTGGAGAACGTCCTCACCCGCGCCGTGGTGCTCGCCCCCGGCGACGTGCTCCGGGGCGACGACCTGCCCACCCTGGAAGTCCACCCCTCAGGCCCCCTGGAC
>NZ_RAWK01000081.1 GCF_003612165.1 Corallococcus aberystwythensis
ACCTTCTGCCCCGGCCCCACCTTCCAGTGACGCAGCGGCGAGTACGTGGTGATGCCCGCGCACAGCAGCGGCGCCACCGCCGCCGGGTCCAGGTTCGCGGGCACCTTCAGCGCGAAGTGCTCGTCCACCACGACGCTGTCCGAGTACCCGCCCTGTGTGAAGGTCTTCCCGTCCTTGTCCGGGCTGCCGTACGTCAGGACGCCCTGGACCTTGCAGTACTGCTCGTACCCGTCCCGGCAGTCCGCGCAGGCGCGGCATGAATCCACCATCGTGCCCACGCCCGCCAGGTCCCCCGGCTGGAACTTCTTCACGTCGCGGCCCACGCGCACCACCCGGCCCACGATTTCGTGCCCCGGCACCAGCGGGTATGGCGAGAAGCCCCAGTCGTTCCGGGCCATGTGCAGGTCCGAGTGGCAGACGCCGCAGTAGAGGATCTCCAGTTGCACGTCGCGCGGGCCGGGCTCGCGGCGCTCGAACTGGAAGGGGGTGAGAGGGGACCGGGCGTCCGGGGCCGCGTAGCCGCGAGCGGGAATCATGGGCAGTGCTCCTGGGGTGGTGCCGCTTGACGCCCGGAAACATGCGATGGAGGCCCCCTTCATGAAAGGGATGGAATCCGCACGCGGCATGTCGGAAAACTTCCGAATGGCCCTCACCCCGCTCAATGCCCTGAATGCCTTTCTCGCCGTGGGACGTCGGCGCAGCTTCGCTTCGGCGGCCACGGAGCTGGGCCTCTCCCCGTCCGCGCTGAGCCAGCAGGTGCGCCAGTTGGAGGCGCGGCTGGGCGTGCCGCTGCTCACCCGGACGACGCGGAGCGTGGCGCTGACGGACGCGGGACAGCGGTTGATGGAGCGCGCGGGCCCTTCCGTGGAGCAGGCGCTGGAGGCGCTTCAAGCGGCCACGGCCAGCGCGGGCGAGGTGACCGGCCGCGTGCGGCTGTCCGTGCCCACCATCTCCCTGTCCACGGTGGTGACGCCCCTCCTGCTGAGATTCGCCCAGCGCCATCCCCAGGTGGAGGTGGAATTGCGCATCGAGGACCGCTTCGTGGACATCGTGGCGGAGGGCCTGGACGCGGGCATCCGCCCCTTCGGGTCCGTGGAGCGGGACATGGTGCAGGTCCGGCTGTCCAAGCGGTTCCGCTACGTCGTGGTGGGCGCGCCGTCATATCTCAAGCGCAAGGGCGTTCCCCAGAAGCCTGAGGACCTGCTGGAGCATGACTGCCTGAGCATCCTCACTCCGTCCGGCGGGGTGCGGTACGCCTGGGAGCTGGAGCGGGGCCGGAAGAAGTGGCGCATCCCGGTGCGTGGCCCGCTGCTCGCCACCCATGAGGAGGTGCAGGTGGCGATGGCGGAGGCGGGCCTGGCCCTCATGTATGCCTTCGAGCCCACCATCGTGCCGCGCCTGAAGCGCGGCACCCTGAAGCTTGTCCTGGAACCGTACGCGGCGTGGGAGGAGGGACTGTTCCTCTACTTCCCCAGCCGCGCCCAGGTGTCCCCCGCGTTCCGCGCCTTCCTGGACGTGGCCCGCGAGGTGACCGCTGAGAGGACGTGAGCGTCAGTCGCGCGGCGGGCCGCGGCGGCGGTCCACCACGCCCGTGGTGATGGGCTCCGGCGAGGTCTTCGCGCTCTTGGCCCGCAGGCTCATGGCCGCGGTGCTCTCCGCGGGCAGCCCCGCCCAGGTGCGCAGCCGCTCCAGCGCCACGGCCTGGTCCGCCTCCGGCAGGCCCGTGATGCGGGCGCCGTGGTTGCCGCCCGGCTCGTAGAACCGGTACGAGTCATTGCGCGCGCTCACGCTGAACGCGCCCGTGGACCAGGGGTCGTTCTCTCCGTAGACGAGCAGGATGCGCTCGCCGAACGCCTTCACCCAGCCCTCCACGAGCGGCATGGCGAACGGGTTGAAGGGGTACGGCCGCATGTCGAAGGGCACGAGCGCCCGCGGGTCGTAGCCGCGCGGGTAGCGCTGGACGCCGCGCAGGTGGGCTTCCTCGGACGCGTAGCTGCCCAGCTGGGTCGCGGCCTGGAAGTCGTAGGGCGCGTAGTAGTCCAGGTCGCCGTCGCTCATGTACGAGAGGCCGACCACCTGGTCCAGGAAGCCCACCAGCGCCTCCGCGGGAGCGCCCGGCAGGGGAATCGAATCGCACAGCGACGCGTCGCCGTACTGCCAGAAGGCGAAGGCGAACTCGAGCGCGCTGAACTCCAGCGCCTTGTCCACGCCCAGGAAGTCGTAGGTGCTGCCGTAAGAGGCCGCGCCCGCCGCCTGGAAGAGGGGCTCGGTCTCCGCGCGCCGCGCCAGCACCTCACGCTGGAAGGCGCGGATGTTCTCACGGCACTCGGGCGTGCCCAGCTTGTTCAGGAACCGCACATAGCGCGGATCCTGCGTGCCGTAGCTGTTGGGGGCCACGTAGGCCACCGTGGCGTCCACGTCGCGCGGGAAGAGCGTCCGGTGGTAGAGCGACGTCATGCCGCCCTTGCTGCCGCCGGTGCTGATCCACTTGCCGGGGAAGAGCGGCTTGAGGGCCTGGACGATGCGGTGATGGTCCGTTGCCGCCTGCTCGATGCTGAGCAGCCTCCAGTCCGCGGGCTGCGGGATGGAGGGCCCGAAGAAGCGGTGCTCCACCTGCAGCTGGTTGCCCTGCACCAGGTAGGTCGGCTCCGTCTGGCCAGAGGACGTGTTGAGGCCGTACCCCGTGGTGGCCAGCACCATGGGCGCCTCCGCGCTCCGGTAGCGCAGCGTCAGCCGCTGCTGGAAGCGCGTGCCGTTCGGACGCAGGTGGTCCGCCGGCTGGTCATAGCTCAGCACGAAGAAGCGCACGCCCGGCGCGGGCGCCGGCCGCTCCTGCACCACCGTGAGGCCGGGAATCGCCTGCAATTGCGCGAGGATGTCCGGCGCCGCGTCCTGTGTCAGGGATTGCGCGTGGACCTCCGTTGCGCTCGGGGCGATGGACTCGGGCGGAAGCTCGCTGCCTCCACACGCCTGGAGCCCCAGTGCCAGCGCGCACGCCAGCACCGCGGGACGACCGAAGAAACGTGACATGGGTAAATCCCTCCTTGGGTGAAAGACAGAACGAACATGCCGTTCATGTATTTCCAGAAGAAGGACGTCCCAGGTGCCCCGGGGGCAATTCCTTGCGCCGTGGAGGTGAGTCGCGGCAACGGCTGACCCTGGCGCAGGTGTCTGGCCAGCGCGGTCGTCGGCCACTGGCCCTTCACAGGGTGGGACCCTGTTCGGTGGAATGCCCTGGCTCTAAGGTCCCGGACAATGAACGTCTACGAGATTCGCGGAGCCTTCGGTCTGGACAACCTGGTGCGCGCGGAGCGGCCGGACCCCGTGCCCGGACCCTTCCAGGTGCGCGTGCGCGTGAAGGCCACGAGCCTCAACTCGCGCGACCTGATGATGGTGGAGGGCCGCTACAACCCCCGGCAGAAGCTGCCGCTGGTGCCCAACTCGGACGGCGCGGGCGTGGTGGACGCGGTGGGCCCGGGCGTCACCCGCGTGAAGCCCGGGGACCGGGTGATGACGCTGTTCGCGCAAGGATGGCAGGGCGGTGAGCCCACCAAGGCTGGCATCACCACCACGCTGGGCGGACCGCTGGACGGCGCGCTCGCGGACACGATGCTCCTGCACGAGGACGGCGTGGTGCTCACGCCCTCGTACCTGTCCGACGAGGAGGCCGCCACGCTGCCGTGCGCGGCGGTGACGGCGTGGAGCGCGCTCGTCACGCAGGGCGGGCTGAAGCCCGGGGACACCGTGCTGGTCCAGGGCACGGGCGGCGTGTCCATCTTCGCGCTGCAGATTGCCCGGCTGTGTGGCGCGCACGTCATCGTCACGTCCAGCCGGGACGACAAGCTGGAGCGGGCCCTGAAGCTGGGCGCGCAGGAGGGCATCAACTACGTCACCACGCCGGACTGGGAGAAGGCGGCGCGCACGCTGACCGGCGGCGTGGGCGTGGACCACGTGGTGGAGGTGGGCGGCTCGGGGACTTTCGAGAAGTCACTCAAGGCGGTGCGCGTGGGCGGCACCGTGTCCGTCATTGGCGTGCTGTCCGGCGGGGCGGGCTCCGTGTCCCTGGTCCCCATCCTGATGCAGAACCTGCGCGTGCAGGGCGTGTTCGTGGGGCACCGTCAGTCCTTCGAGGCCCTCACCCGCGCGTTCGCACTCCACGACGTCCACCCCGTGGTGGACCGCGTGTTCCCCTTCGCGGAAGCGCGCGCCGCCTTCGAGCACATGAAGCAGGGCGCGCACTTCGGGAAGATTGTCATCCAGGTGAGCTGACCCACGCGAAGTGGAAGTGGGCCTCCAGCGTGGGGGCGGTGGAGCTCTTGGGCAGGGGCGGGAAGGGCGCCGCCTTCTTCACCGCGGCGAGCGCGGCGGCGTCCCACGCCTTGGAGCCGGACTCCGTGAGGATGGCGGTGGAGATGAGCTTGCCGTCCTTGCCGAGCACGGCCTGGACGATGGTCTTCTGGCCCAGGGCCGGCGTGCCCTTGGGGCCCGGCTGCTTCCAGGCCTTCGCGACGCGCTGGAAGGCCTGCTGCTGGTAGGCAGGGCTGTCCACCGAGCCCTGGAAGTAGGTCTGCAGCTGGGGGCTGCCGCTCGCGGCCAGGGCCCCGGAAGCGAGGGCCAGCGCGAGCACCACCACGGCGGTTTTCGGGATGCGGAGCATGGGCCGAATATAGGGCCCGCTCAGCTCCTCGGCTGGGTGCCCTTGGAGAACGGGGCCTTCACCTCGGGAGGCTTGCCGGCGCTCTTCTCCGGGAGCCAGGACAGGTCGTACACCGCCGCGTCGCCCGCGGCGCGCATGAGCACCACGGAGGCGCCGTGCGCGCCGCTCATCTCCAGGCCGGCGGTGAACAGGCCCCGGTAGAAGCCCGCCACCACCACCGGGCGGCAGGTGAGCACGTAGCGCGTGGGCCCCGTCTGCTCCAGCCGCGCCTCCAGGTAGTTGGTGCCCGTGCGCAGGTTGCGCGTCATCCGCTCCAGCATCCGGTGCGGGCCCAGCAGCCGCACTCCGGCCAGCAGCGCGCTGCCGATGAGCGTGGCCCCGTAGCCCTCCAGGAAGCGCCGGCCCACCACCTCCGCGCCGTCGTCCAGCGTGGCCGCGGGCGCGAGCACGGAGGCCGCCAGCTTCAGCGACTCCACCCACACCTCCAGCGGATAGGCCACCGCCAGCTTTCCTCGCGGGTCGATGCCGGCCTCGCGCAGCTGGCGCGCGCATGGCTCGTCCAGATGGTCTCCCAGGGCGCGAATCAGCCCTTCGAAGCTCTGCTGGAACACAAGGCGCTCGGGGATCGGCATGTCCTCCCACGCTACCCGTGTGAACGGGGCTGTCTCAACCCGGTAGGTTCCCAGGCTTCAAGAACTTCGCGCGGACTGTTCGAAAACGCAGTGCGGCAAGCCGCTGAAGGGCGGCGAGGTGGGTGCGGTAGGGTCGTGGTCATGCCGCATGACCCCCTCGCCGACATCTCCACGGCCGCGATGCAGGAGCGCGGAGGTTCGCGGGGGGCGCCTCGCGTGGTGCCCGCGCTGACGGTGGTGTCCCATCCGGTGCCCCGGCGCGTGGGGGACCGGCGGCTGTTGGACGCGCTGGTGGCGGGGCGTCCGGTGGCCCTGTCGCGCAACGCGCCGGACTTCGCGAAGCCGGGCAGCGCGCTGGGGCTGCCGCTGGCGGATCCGTTCGTGAGCCGCAAGCCGCTGGAGCTCTCCGCCCTGCCGGACGGAGGCGTGCGGCTGATGGTGCCGGAGGACGGCACGCACGTGGTCGCGGCGGGCGTGCCGCTCCAGGGCGCGCGGGACTTCTCGCCGCTGGAGTGGCGGGAGGGCGTGACGCTGGAGCTGTCAGGCCGCGTGGTGGTGCTGCTGCACCCGGTGGAGCTGGACGGCGAGGGCGCCGCGGACACGTTGGGCATGGTGGGTGAGAGCGCGGGCCTGCGGCGGCTGCGCAAGCACATCGAGCGGGTGGCGGACCTGGATGTGTCCGTGCTCATCCGGGGCGAGACGGGCACGGGCAAGGAGCTGGTGGCGCAGGCCATCCACCGGCTGGGGCCGCGCAAGGCGGGGCGCTTCGTCAGCGTGAACCTGGGCGCCATTCCCAAGGAGCTGGCGGCAGCGGAGCTGTTCGGTGCGCAGAAGGGCGCGTACTCGGGGGCGACGCGGGACCGCGAGGGCTTCTTCCGCGCCGCGCACGGGGGCACGCTGTTCCTGGACGAGGTGGGCGAGGCGCCGCCGGAGGTGCAGGTGATGCTCCTGCGCGTGCTGGAGACAGGGGAGCTGTACCCCGTGGGCGCGAGCCAGCCCGTGACGGTGGACGTGCGGCTCATCGCCGCGACGGACGCGCACCTGGAGGAGCAGATCCGCGACGGGCGCTTCAAGGCGCCGCTGCTGCACCGGCTGGCGGGCTACGACCTGCGCGTGCCCGCGCTGCGCGAACGGCGCGAGGACGTGGGCCGGTTGTTCTTCCACTTCGCGCGCGAGGAGCTGGCGGCACTGGGTGAGGCGGCGCGGTTGGATTCGGAGGACCCGCACGCGGAGCCGTGGCTGCCCGCGCCGCTGGCGTCGCGGCTGGTTCGCGCGGCGTGGCCGGGCAACATCCGGCAGCTTCGCAACCTCACGCGGCAGCTGGTCATTGGAAGCCGGGGGCAGGAGCGGCTCCATGCGGATTCGCAGCTGGATGAGCTGCTGGGCGTGCCAGAGGTGGCGGTGTCCGTCCAGGCTCCGGTTCAAGCGGCGGTGGCTCAGGAGGCGGCTTCGGCGCGGGCCTCGGGGGCGGGCGCGGTGGCTGGAGCCCCGATGTCCCCGGCGCGAAGCGCGGGCGCTCCAGAGGAGCGCGAGGCGGCGGTGCCCCGGCGCAAGCCCTCGCAGGTGACGGAGGCGGAGCTGCTGGCCGCGCTGCGGACGAGCGCGTGGGACCTCAAGGCCGCGGCGGACGCGCTGGGGATTCCGCGGCCGTCCGTCTACGACCTCATCGAGCGGAGCCCGAACCTGCGCACCGCGGGGGACCTGGGCGCGGACGAAATCACCCGCTCCTTCGAGGCGTGCGGCGGCGACCTGGACGCGATGGTGCGCACGCTGGAGGTGTCGAAGCGGGCGCTGGGGCGGCGGCTGAAGGAGCTGGGCCTGGTGGCGAAGGGGACGTGAGCGGACAGTCGCGACGCGTGGCACGCTGGCTGCTGAGTCATCACGCCGTCCGTGCTCATCCCCCTGGAGGGTTCCCCATGCGAAGCCGCGTCCTCTTCCCGCTGTGCCTCACCGGACTGCTGCTGGCCTGCGCCAGCGGTTCCCGCTCCACCTCCTCCGAAACCGCGTCGGCCAGCACCGGTCCGGTGCAGCCCTGCGCTGTGAACCCGCCGCCACCCGAAGGCGGAACGGTGGTGAACATCACCGCCGATTCGGAGGGCAAGGTGCACTTCAGCACCAAGACGGTGCAGGTGCGGGCCGGTCAGACCGTGAGCTTCGTGTCCCAGGTGCAGCAGGACCGGTGCATCGGTGTGTCGCGCGGCGGGCTCCTCACGGAAGGGGCGCAGAACCCCCTGCCGGTGCCGGCGTGCCAGAGCGCCTCATGGACGCTGAGCGCCAGCGATGAACCGGGAGCGACCACGTCGCTGTGGTCCTGCCCGACGAGCGACTGCTCCAAGTGCACGCAGCCCCAGGGCGTCACCGAGACCATCAACGGCACGCTGGAGGTCACCGGACGCGGCGAGGACTGACGCGGGGGCCCGTCAGGGCTTGCCACGGGCCCTGGCCGGCTTCGCGGGCGGCCGTGGACTCTTCGTCTCCGTGCTCGCGGTGAGGGCCCGGAGCTCTTCGAGTCCGAGCTGGAGGTGCCGGGAGTAGTCCTGCGCCTTCGGGTCCTCGAGCCAGCGCTCGAACGCGACCTTGAAGACCGCGATGCCCGCTTCGGCGGCCAGGCTCGCGGCGGGCTCGGTGACGCCGCGCTTTCTCAACGTCTCTGCGGCGGCCGAGGCCATCGAGGCCAGCTTGATCAGCTCGCGCTCCCGAAGCTCGGCGTGAGCGACGAGCAGCGCCTGTCGCGCCCGGGAATGGTCACGGCGGTCCTTGAAGAAGGGGGCCATGGCCTCCAGGGCGGCGGCCACCGCGTCGAGCGGCGTGGTCCCCTGCGGGGCCTCCGTGATGGTGGTGACGAGGCACTCGTGGATCACCTCCGAACCCCCGAACAGGACCTCCTTCTTGTCGGTGAAGTAGCGGAAGAAGGTCCGCTCGGTGAGACCCGCGCGCGCGGCGATGTCCTCCACCGTCGTCCGGTCGTACCCGTGCTCCTGGAACAGGGTCATCGCGGCCTGTGCAAGCCGGTCTCGTGCGTTGGGTTCCCAGCGGCCCATGGGCGGAAGCATAACCTGATTGCAGTCACTGACATCACTTGTTAGGAGTGATGTCAGCAACTGACATCAAGGGGCTTTTCCATGCGCGTATTCGTGACCGGTGCGTCTGGCTTCATTGGCTCGGCCGTCGTCCCTGAACTGCTGGGGGCGGGGCATCAGGTGGTGGGGCTTGCCCGCTCGGAGGCTTCGGCCCGGGCCCTGGAGGCGGCGGGGGCCCAGGTGCATCGCGGTTCGCTGGACGACCTGGACAGCCTGCGCGAGGGCGCGGCGAAGGCGGACGGGGTCATCCACCTGGCGTTCATCCACGACTTCTCCAACTACGAGGAGTCGATGCGTGCCGACACGCGCGCGATTGAAGCCATGGGCGCGGCGCTCGAGGGCTCCCAGCGGCCCCTCGTCATCGCCTCGGGGTTGTTTGGCCTCGCGTCGGGTCGTGCCGCCGTGGAAACCGATGCAGCGCCCTCTCGGGGACGCGGCCTGTCGGAGGAGGCGATGATCGCGCTGGCGGAGCGTGGCGTGCGCACGTCCATCGTGCGGCTCTCGCCCTCGGTGCATGGCAAGGGCGACCATGGCTTCGTGCCGTACCTCATCCACTCCGCCCGCCAGAAGGGCGTGGCCGTCTACGTCGGGGACGGGGCGAGCCGTTGGCCGGGCGTGCACCGGAGCGACGCGGCCCGGCTCTTCCGGCTCGCACTGGAGCGGGCCCCCGCTGGTTCCAGGCTCCATGCCGTCGCGGACGAGGGCGTGCCCACCCGGGACATCGCGAACATCATTGGCCGCCGGTTGGGGGTGCCGGTCGAGTCGAAGACGCCGGCGGAGGCGAGCCACTTCCTCGGCATCCTGGCGACGTTCTTCGCGCTCGATGTCCCTACGTCGAGCGCCCGCACGCGCGAACTGCTCGGCTGGCGGCCCGAAGGTCCCGGCCTCCTGGAGGACCTCGACAGCGACCACTACTTCGCGCCGGGCGCTGGCTCGAACCTGTGAGCGCGGTGGCGGCGGGCCGGCGGAGCGGTTCCGCGGGCCGGGGCTGAAGCGCGGTCCCCCGGGAACTGATGGACCGACGACTCCCGCCTGGCCTGGTCGAGCGGGTGGGGGCCCCCCCTGCGTCAATCCTTCGGACCTGAACCGGTCCACCTGGATGAGAAGGTGAGAACCCTGCCAGGGCCGCCCCTGGCGGCGGCGCAGTTCACGAACTGGTCCGACAGTCGGACCAGTTGGGCGGACCACGGCCGGGCAGGGGGCCTCTGGCGGAGGCGCAGCGCGCGAACTGGTCCGACAGTCGGACCAGTTGGGCGGACCAAGGCTGGGCAGGCGGCTCCATCAGAGATGCCCGGGGCTTGGGTCGTGAGTCCGTTTTCCGGGTGAGCCGCGCATCCTCGACGCCGGGCGTTCGAGGCGTGGCACGGTTCTTGGGGCGTCTCAGCCCGAGGTTTCCCGGTGGCTCACGGCCATCATCGTCGCGAGCATGGTGGCGACGGGTTTGAGGCCCGCGTCGGTCTCCGCGAACACGTCACCGGTGGTGACCGTGAGCGTCCGGCCGGGCTTCGTCACCCGTCCGTGCGCGATGAACTTCCGGCCGGCGGCGGGCGCGAGGAAGTTCACCTTGTACTCCACGGTCAGGACAGCGGCGTCCACGGGCATCAACGAGTACGCCGCATAGCCGCAGGCGCTGTCGACGATGGCCGTGACGATGGCCGCGTGCAGATACCCGTGCTGCTGCGTGAGGTCCTCCCGGAACGGCAGCTCGATGACGACCTCACCCGGCGACACGGAGGTCAGCGTCGCGCCGAGGGTGTCCATGACGCGCTGGCGCGCGAAGCTGGCGCGAACGCGCTGCTCGAAGGCGGCGTCCGCGGGCGTGAAGACCTGCGGTCCGAAAGGAGGCCTGCTGGTGCTCATCGAAGTGCTCCCGGTGGTCAGAGCTGGGGGGCGCTGCCGAAGCCAATCTCATTCCCGTCAGGGTCCCGGTACGTGGCCCTCCGGACACCGTCGCTGTACGTCTCCTGCTGCTCCGCGTGGATGCCCCGTTCGGCGAGCTGGGCCACGAGGCCGTCCAGGTCGTCCACGAAGATGCTGAGGTTCGCATGGCCCGCGTGCTCGGGGCGCTCATCGATGAACACGGACCGGTGCTCCGCGAGGTCCCACACCGCCTTCGTGGGCGTGGCGACCAACGTGGGCGGCCCTCCGAACAGCCGGGAGTACCAGTCACAAGCCGTGGCGTAGTTCGAGACGGCGATCCCGGCGTAGAGGGCGAGCGGCATGCGCCGACGCTATGCACGTTGCGTGAGGCCGGCAATGACTCGAGCGGCGACAGGCGAGCCTGACAGCCGTGGGGCGCCGTCACGAGCCGTGGCGCGTGGAGCGTGAGTGGCACGCGCCGACGCCAGGCACGCTGCGTGAGGCCGGCCATGACTCGAGCGGCGACGGGTCATCCCGGCGGCAGCTTCGCGAGCGCACGGCGCAGGTCGTCGCGGAGACTGCTCGCGTCCCTCCACCGAGGGCGCGCGGTGAGCACGGCTTCGGTGAGGGACAGGCCCTGCTGGAGGTGGATGCGAGACGCCTGTTGTTCTCCCCATGTCCGCAAGAAGCAGGCGTAGGCCAGGCGCGGATCCAGGTTCTCGGGCTCCAGCTCCAGTGCCTTCTGGAAGTCACCCGCCGCGGTCTGGAAGGACGCGTCTGGCTTCTGTCCCCGCCGGGCTTCCTCGCGAGCCTGGAGCGCCCTCACTTCGCCCCGCCAGCGCCACGCCTGGGCGAGCGACGGGTTGAGCTTCAGCGCACGCTCCAGCGCCTCCATGGCCTGGGCGAGCGACGGGCGTGGATCCTTCCCTTGCTTCAGCGCGTACACGGCCACGGTGTGGTGCACCTGGCCCAGGTTGGCCCACGGCTCGGCGAGTCCGGGCAGCAACGTGGTGGCCTGCTGGAGTTCGGCCTGGGCCTCCCTTGCGCTCGTGGTGGGGTCCTGGTCGCGCAGCAGGCGCCAGGTCGCGCGCCACATGCGCACCTCGCCCAGGTTGTTGTGCGCGAAGCCCACGGTGGGCGCGATGGCGATGGCCTGGGTGAAGGCCTGCTCCGCCGGGTCCAGCAACGGCTCCGGTGCGTCTCCCCGGTCCCACGCCTCGCGGGCCTGGTCGAGCAGCACGGTGCCCACGCCGTTCTGGAGCGGCGGCAGCTTCGCGTTGATGGCGACGCCGTGGCGGTAGGCCTCCAGCGCTCGGGCAAGTCCCGGCCCCGCGTCGCCGCCGTGGTCGCGCAGGCGCAGGGCGAGCGTGCGGTGGACCTCTGCAAGGTAGAACCACGCGACGACGTGGCCCGGGTCGAGCGAGCTCGCGCGCTCCAGCGCCGTCCGGGCCTCCTCCAGGTCCGCGTCCTTCGACGGCGCGCGCGGATGGTTGGCGCGATTCACATGGGCCGTGCCCAGGTTGATCCACGCATCCGGCCGCTTCGCATCCAGCTCCAACGCTCGCCGGTAGGCCGCGATGGCCTGTTGTCTGAAGGGCAGCGAATCCCCACCACGTCCGTCCTCCGAATCCGCCCACACCTTGAAGACGAGCCCCAGGTCCAGGTGGAAGTCGTAGTCGCGCGCGGACTCCGGGATGGACTCGAAGGCGGCGACAGCGGCCCGCAGCTGTTCGCGCGGATCCTCGCTCCGGTCCTGCCGGTAGCGGGCCCACTGCCACCAGCCCATGGCCAGTGCGTGGCGTGCCTCCACCTTTCCGGGAGCGAGCCTCAGTGCCTCCTTCGCCGCGTCGAGCGTGCGCGTGAGGAGCGGCTCCACGTCGCCCCCGCTGCTCAGGCTCGACTGGGCGAGCCGCCGGTGGAGCCGTGCCTCCAGCACCCAGGTGTCCGCTTCATCCGGAGCCGCCGTGCGTGCGCGTAACACGGCCTCCATCCCGCGCGTGTACGCGGGCAGCACGTCCCCCTTGCCGGACAGCTCCAGCAGCAGGGCCTCCTGCTCCAGCTCCGCGCGCGAACGGTGCACTGCGGACACGCTCCGGCCAATCTCCGCCGCTGCGTCGTAGGCCCGGCGTCCGGCCTCCAGGTCGTCCCGGGCCGCGTCGCGTTCACTCGCCAGCGCATGGCGCACGGCGCGGGCGAGCAGCACGTCGCCCCGGAGCAGCGGCGCTTCGTGGAACCAAGGCAGCCGCGTGCCCAGCGCGTCCAGTGACTTCAGCGCGTCCTCGAAGCGCTCCTGGTGGAAGGCGCGCAGGGCCTCCGCGTACTCAGGGGCGGCCACCTCCGCGCCACGGCCTTGCTCCAGGAAGGCCAGCGCCGGGTCGCGAGAGTGCGTCCGGGCTTCGAGCCGCTTCGCCTCGCGGCTGGTGGTGTCCGGGATGCGGTCCGCCTCCAGCCGCTCGCGCTGGTAGCGGTGGCCCAGCACCCGCGCGAGCGCATACGCCACACGGGGCTCGCGAAAGCCCTGGGTCCACGCGGCCTCCAGGTGCGTGCGCGCGGCCTCTTCGTCCCCCAGCGCGAGGAACCCGCGTCCCAATGCGTAATGGCCCGGGCCTTCCGCGACAGGGCCCGCGTCGCGCATGGCGGCTTCGATGTCGCGCATGCGGGCGCGCATTGCCTCGCGGTCCGGCCGCGTGTCGTGCAGGGGGGCCTGACCGGAGTAGCGGGCCTGGGCCTCGATGCGTTCGACGCCTTCGGTGAAGCGCCGGGTCAGGGCCTCGCGTTGGGAGACCTCGCGCCGGGCCATGACGCCCTGGCCCACGGTGCCCGCGACCGCGAGCCCGGTGATGCCCGCGACGACGACGGCGACCCGATGACGGGCCACCCACTTGCGCACGCGGTACGCGGGGCCGGTGCGCGCGAGGACCCGGTCGCCTTCCAGGAACCGCGTGAGGTCCTCCGCCAGTGCCCGCGCGGAGCCGTAGCGCCGCGAGCGTTCCTTCTCCAGGCACTTGAGGACGATGGCCTCCAGGTCCGCCGGAAGCTCCGGATCCAGCTCACGAGGACGGCGGGGTTCCTGGGTGGCGATGCGCCCGAGCACCTCCAATCCATTGGCACCCGTGACAGGCGGTTGGCCGGTGAGCAGGTGGTACAGGGTGGCGCCAAGGCTGTAGACATCCGCGCGCCGGTCCAGGCGGGACACTTCGCCCCGGGCCTGTTCCGGAGCCATGTACTGGGGCGTGCCCAGCACGGTGCCCGTAGCGGTGGCGGCATCGTCGCTGGACCAGTCGCGCGCCAGACCGAAGTCCATGACGTAGGGGCGCAGGGCGCCGTCGTCACCGCGCTCCACGAGGATGTTGGAGGGCTTGAGGTCGCGGTGCACGAGCCCGGCCAGATGGGCCGCGTGCACGCCCAGCGTGGCGTCGCGAAGCACGAGCGCCTTCTGCTCCACGGACAGTGTGCCGGCCAGGGCGTGCAGCGGCACTCCCGCGATGTACTGCATGGCGATGTACGCGCGGCCCTGGACTTCGCCGACCTCGTACACGCGGCAGACGCGTTCATGGTCCACGCGGGCCTGGGCACGGGCCTCGGAGATGAAGCGGCGGGACAGCTCCGGGTCCTCGTCGCGAACGAACTTCAGCGCCACGTCCCGGTGCAGCCGCAGGTCCCGAGCCAGGAAGACGCGGCCCATGCCGCCCTGACCCAGGAAACGCACGGGCCGGTAGAGCGTCCAGTGCGGCACCGGGAACGCGGGCCCGTCGGACACAGCAGGTGACGCGGCGCCTGGAGACAGCGTGTCGTCAGCGGTGCCCGGCGGCGGGCCCATGCGCGCGGGCGCGGCGGCATGCGCGGGGCCCTGCGGCGTACCGTCGCGCGGGCGGTCTCCGTCGCGGAGAGGCGCATGCAGTGCATGGTCGTGCGGGCGCTCTGCCTCGCTTACAGGAGGAGGCGGCGTCTCGGCCTCCATGCTCCGGCGCAGCGACACGAGCGAATCCGCGCTGATTCGTCCCTGCTCCACGAGAAGCTGGAGCGGAGAGACGCCACGCCGTGCCGCCTCCTCGCGCACGGCCTCGATGTCCTCGCGGGAGAGGAGGCCCTCGGCCAGGGCCATGCGCAGCTCCGCTTCGTTCATCTCACGCACGCCAGGAAGCGTACCGGAGCCGCCATCCTCCACGCACCTGGCCACACGGCGGCGCGGCGCGACTTGCGGTGTCCGCCCGCCCGTTCCCAAGATGCGCGCATGAGCTCCATGTGGGTCCTGGAAACGCCGCAGCCGCCGCCGGACGCGCGCATCGCCTATGGCGGAGCCCCGCAGCAGTTCACCGAGCTGCGCAAACCCAAGGGCAAGGGCCCGCACCCCGTGGTCCTCTTCGTCCACGGCGGCTTCTGGCGCGCCGAGTACGGCCTGGAGCACGCGGGCCACCTGTGCGCGGACCTGACGAAACGCGGCTTCGCGACGTGGAGCGTGGAGTACCGGCGCGTGGGTCAGGATGGCGGCGGTTTCCCCGGCACCCTGGAGGACGTGGCCTCCGCGGCGGACCACCTGGTGGACGCGGCCCCATCGCTGGGGCTGGACCTCTCCAACGTGGTGGCCATGGGCCACTCCGCAGGCGGACACCTGGCCATGTGGCTGGCCGCGCGGCACCGCCTCACGCCAAAGCAGCCGCTGTACCGTGACGCACCGTTGAAGCTGAAGGGCGTGGTGTCCCTGGCTGGAGTGCTGGACCTCGCGCAGGGCGCGGCGCTGGACCTGGGCAACGGCATCGTGAAGACCTTCATGGGCGGCACCCCGGAGAAGTTCCCCGAGCGCTACGCCGTGGCGTCCCCCGCCGCCCTCCAGCCACTGAAGCTGCCCCAGGTCCTCCTCCACGGCACCGAGGACGACACCGTCCCGCTGAAGGTCAGCGAGGGCTTCCACGCCTGGGGCGTCCAGCAGAAGGACCCGGTGCACCTGGTCCCCCTGAAGGGCGCGGGCCACTTCGAGCTCATCGACCCGCGCTCCAAGGAATGGCCTCGCGTGGTCCAGGCCGTGCGCACCCTGCGCTGAGATGAGCAGCCAGCCAGCCGTGCCCACTGTTCCCCGCTCGGACGGGGAACCGGGGGCAATGCCTTGCGTCCGCTCGCGCCGCCGGATGCGCACCCTGTCCTTCGGTCCGTGAGGCCGGGAGGAGCAGACCGCATGGCGACGATGGACGTGATGCGTGGGCCGGGGATGGAGCGGCTGTCGCAAGGGGCGAAGGAAGCCGCGAACCACCCGTGGGCGAAGAAGCTGGGCCGCATGGGCTACGCGGCGAAGGGGGCCGTCTACGCCATCATCGGCGTGCTCGCGCTGAAGCTCGCGGCGGGCGAGGGCGGCCGCGCCACGGACAGCCACGGCGCGGTGGCCACCGTGGCGCACGGGCCCTTCGGCATCGCGCTCTTGTCGCTCTTGTCGGTGGGCCTCGTTGGCTACGTCGTCTGGCGCTTCGCGCAGGCGTTCGCGGACACGGAGGACAAGGGCTCGGATGCGAAGGGGCTGGCCACGCGCGCCATGTACTTCGTGAGCGGCGTCATCTACGGCTCGCTCGCGCTGTTCGCGGTGAAGACCATCGTCGGCGCGTCACAGGGCAAGGGCAAGGGCACCCAGGGCTGGACTGCGACGCTGATGGAGCAGCCCTTCGGCCGCGTCCTGGTGGTGCTGGTGGGCCTGGGCATCATCGGCTTCGCGCTGAAGCAGTTCCACTCGGCGTGGAAGGCGAAGTTCCGGGAGAAGCTCACGCTCACGGGCCTGGCCGCGGCACATCAGCACCGCGTGGAGCGGGTGTGCCAGTTCGGCATCGCGGCGCGCGGTGTCGTGTTCACCGTCATCGGCGGCTTCCTGGTGCTCGCGGGCGTGGACGCGAACCCGGGCGAGGCCAAGGGCCTGGGAGAGGCCCTGACCGTCGTCGCCCGCCAACCCGCGGGCGACGTGCTCCTGGGGGTGGTGGCGGCGGGCCTGGTGGCCTACGCCGCCTACATGTTCCTCCAGGCGCGCTACCGGCAGCTCTAAGCAGCAGCCTCTAGAAGAGGTTCCAGAGGTACTGGTTCGTCACCTCGTGGTGGAACTGGATCTCCGCGTCCTTCACGCGGGTGCCCAGCTGCTTGGGGCAGCGGTCCGCGGAGGCCACCTTCAGCTCCGCGTACTTGCCCTGCACCTGCTCACCCAGCGTCTGCGCGACGAACTGGCTGCCCTTGAAGAAGCGCACCGCGTCGTAGATGTTGTCCGGCAGGAAGCGCGTGCGGCTGCGCTTGGTCTCCGCGTCCTCCTGCGGCTGCGGCCCCTCCAGGCCCGTCTTCAGGAGCGTGAAGAGGACCATGTACGGGTTCGCGTCCGGCGCCACCGAACGGCACTCGACGCGCGCGCTGCGCTCGTTCCCGAACGGGATGCGCACCATGGCGCCGCGGTTGTTCGCGGAGGCCTTGATCTGGTTGGGCGCCTCGTAGTGCGGATCCAGGCGGCGGTAGGAATTCACGCTGGAGTTGAGCACGAGGCAGATGTCGTTCGCGTTGTTCAGGATGCGGTCGATGAACTCCCAGCCCATGGCCGACAGGCCGTCCTGGCCGCCCTTGTCGTAGAACAGGTTCTTGTTGTTCTTCGACAGCGACATGTTGATGTGCATGCCGTTGCCGTTCACGCCCGTGACGGGCTTGGGCAGGAAGCTGGCCGTCAGCCCCTGCTGCGCGGCGACCTGACGGCAGAGCAGCTTGTAGAGCTGGATCTGATCCGCGGCGACGAGCGCCTCGCTGTACGAGAAGTTCATCTCGAACTGGGAGGGGGCCACCTCCGGGTGGTCCTTCTCGTTCTCGAAGCCCATGGCGCGCTGCGCTTCCGCGGCCTTGTCGATGAAGGCGCGCAGCCCGTCGCCCGGCAGCGCGTGGTAGTAGCCGCCGATGGAGATGAACTCGAACTTGCCCTCTTCGTGGTAGTGGCGCTCGGCGTCACGGTTCTTGAAGAGGAAGCCTTCGATTTCCGGCGCCGCGTGGAACACGGTGCCGTCCTTCTGGAACAGCTGCTCGGTGGCGCGCTTGAGCTGCCCGCGCATGTCCGAGTGGTACGGCGTGCCGTCGCGCTCCAGCACTTCGCAGAACGCCAGCACCTTGCCGGGGCCGAAGATGTCGGACGGCAGCCAGTAGAACGCGCTCCAGTCCACGTTCAGGCGCAGGTCGCTCTCCGCCTGCGCGGAGAAGCCGCGGATGGAGGAGCCGTCGAAGGTGAGGTTGTCCGCGCTCTTGAGGAGGAACTTCTTGTCGTAATCCAGCATGTGCAGCCGGCCTTCCAGGTCGGTGAAGCACACGGTGACGGCCTTGATGCGCTTCTCGTCGGTCAGGTACTTGATCCGCTCCTCGCGAATCTTGTCCGGCGACTCGCGCTTGATGCGCTGGCGCTTCACCTTGAGGTTGAGTTCCTCCAGCTCGTCGTAGGGAATCTCCAGGAAGTCCCGCAGCGGCTTCTGCTCCATGGTCCTGCCTCCAGGCGTGTCCCCGGTTCCGGAATACCGGCGGAGACATCAAATGCACGGGCGCAGGTATTTACATTCCGCTACGCGAAATCAAGCCTAATTTTGGCGGACTGAAGACTAAAGGTCTTGTCGGGTCGCTCACGGATGCCAGAACGTCAAGGGACGGGGTGTCTGTCACCCCGCCTGGTGGACACTGCGCGCCGCGCCGCGTCGCCCTCGTGTCCGCATTCGGACGCGCGGGCTACGGGAGGGGGACGAGCCCCGGCGCGGGCAGCGGGGTCCCGGCGGGCCAGAGCACGTACGCGGCCCCCCGGGAGTGCTGCCAGGCGCGCCACAGCTCGGCGCGGGGGTAGGTGGCGTGGGTGGTTTCGTTGGAGCCGAAAGCAGGGTCGTTGACGACGACGTCGCCCCGGTCGGTGAAGCCCTTCACGACGATGAGGTGCCCGTCGGTGCGGCGGGAGGCGCCGCCGGGGAGCTCGCCGGGCTCGTAGGCGATGCTGATGCTGACGGGGATGCCCGCGGCGATGAGGCGCTCCACGGGGGCAAAGGAGTCGAAGCGGGCGACGAGCCCGTGCAGCGCGCCGTTGGCCATGCTGGCGGCGTAGGCGGTGTTGAAGCTCCAGTTGCCGGTACCTTTATAGACCCAGTCGTAGGTGTGGGCGGCGGCGGTGGGGACGGGGTGTTCCAGGTCCGCGCGGCCCAGCTTCCGGCTCCAGTAGCCCAGCAGCATGGTGGTGGACGTGGGGGAGCACCAGACCTCGCCGCCGTCGGGGTAGATCATCTGCGAGTAGCCCGGCACGTCGAGCACGACGCCCCACCCGGTGCGGTCCGACGTGGCGTCCTGGGGCGTCAGGCGCGTGTCGGTGACGGCGGCGGCGAGGGCCCGGACGCGGGGGCTGACGTCCGCGCGTTCGGAGAAGAGGTGGACGGTGACGCGCAGGGCGTCCGCGCGGCGCTTCAAGTTGAGGGTGTCGGTGAAGACGTTGCCGTCGGCGTCGCCCTGGCCGTCCACGCTGTGGCGCGCGACGGTGGTGGTGTCGAAGGCCCAGACGCCCAGCTCGTAGTCCTTGGTCCAGGTGCCCTCGACGCGGGCGGAGACGGTGAGCTTCACCCAGGTGCCCGGAGGCGTCTGGGCATCGAAGGACGGCACCACGCTGTCGAAGCCGCCGGGGACGGACTGGACTTCGGAGGTGGCGGTGCCGACGCGGAAGGAGCCGCCGTTGTAGAAGCTGCCGCCGTCCAACCAGGCCCCAGCGGGGAACGGGTCGGTGCCCTCCTTCGCGGTGGAGGGGTCCAGCTCCAGCGCGCCCTCGGCGGTGACGCGGGTGCCATCGCGGGAGAAGCGCGCGAGGTCCCCTGACACGGACGTCTTCTGCCACAGGCGCGCGGGGGAGCCCGCTTCCGGAGACGTGTCCGGAGTGGCCGACGGCGGCGAGGAGGCGCAGGCCCAGATGCAGGTGGCCAGCAGGACAGCGGAGAGGACGCGAGCGCGGGCGTTCACGCGGGGGATTGTCGCAAACGCTCGCACGCGGTCACAAGGTGGATTCCTGGAAAGTCCGGCTGCGAAACACAAATCGCCAGGGACGCCGGATTCTCGAAACGAAGCGCCAGTTAGTATCCCTGGAGCAGCCCGACAGCGCTCTGCTCCAGGAAAATCCACATGTCCTTCATGGTCTCATCCTCCCACCCCGTGGTGAGGACGTGGTCCCTCGTCTGTGCTCTGGCCGTCACGGCCGTCTTCCCCGCGAATGCCTCGGAGCCCGAGGCGCTCCGTGCCGCGCAACGCGTTGAGGCGGAGGCGCGCCCCCATTACCTGTACCAGGGCGCACCGGTGTACCTGGACGTGGATCCCTCACGTCTGGTCGTTTCCGGAACGGCGGGAGCTTCCGAGAGCGCGCTGCGTGGCACCCTCTCCAACGCAGGGCTCGCGGGTGCGATTCTGGAGCGCATGCCCCTGCAGGACGATGCCTTCACGGTACGTCTGGCGAAACAGGCCACTGTCGTGGAGGCCCAGCGGCTGGCGGAAGCGCTGCGGCAGGAGGGGCGTTACGGCTTCGTGGCGAACATGTACCAGTGGCAGGGCGGCGACGTCGTCCTGCATGACCGCCTCATCGTGCACCTGAAGGACGGTGCGGACGCGGGCGCCATCGAGCGGATCAACAAGGAGTGGGGTTCCCGGCTGCTGCGCGGTCCCGAGGGTGGCTCGGAGGAGTACCTGCTGGCATACCCGAAGGGGGCGGACCCGCTGGCATTCGCCCTCGCGGTCGGTCAGCGGCCCGAGGTGGAGTGGGTGGACCCTGACAAGACGTCGGCGCGTCAGCTGTATGCCGTCCCGTCGGATCCGTTCTACGGCCAGCAGTACTACGCGAACAACCCCACGCGCTTCAATGACATCCCCGTGGACATCCGGGCCGAGTGGGCCTGGGATTTGACCTACGGCTCCTGGCCGGCGTCCGCGGGTGCGTTCCTTGTCGCCGTCGTCGACAATGGCGTGGAGGTCGCCCATCCGGATCTGGGGAGCCAGTTTGTCATGGGCTACGACGCCCTCCAGAACACCTGGAGCACGTGGGCGTGCATGGACTGCGCGACCCGCCCGAGCGAGGGCGACTCTCACGGCACCTTCGTCGCGGGCATCATCAAGGCCCAGCACAACGGAATGGGACTCGCGGGATTGGCTCCGCACGTGACCCTGCTGCCCATCCGGATCGCGCGACAGGGGGGCTTCGCGCCGGACTACCAGATTGCCATGGGCCTGGATGCCGCGTGGCAGAACGGCGCGCAGGTCATCAGCAACTCCTGGGGCGGGGGCTCGGTGAGCAACGCCATCACCGCGGCCATCGACCGCGCGACGAGCAAGGGGCGCAACGGGCGGGGAGCCGTCGTGGTGTTCGCGGGCGGCAACACCTCGAACCGGCTCCAGGGGCAGATTGGCGCCGTAGCGTATCCCGCCAGGTTGCCCAACGTCCTCGCCGTGGGCGCCATCAACCGGCAGGGCGGCCCCACCAACTACGGGCCTCGCGGGCCCGAGCTCGACGTGGTTGCTCCCTCCAGTCAATTCATCGGCGAGTGCCGGGGCGACGTCATGACCATCGATCTGCTGGACGCCTGGGGGTGTAACGATGGGCCCGGTGGAGACATCAATTACAGCAGTTCGTTCGGCGGCACCTCCGCCGCGGCGCCCCAGGCCGCCGCGGTCGCGGCCATGGTCATTGCCCGGTCGCCGCTGCTGACGGAGGCGGAGGTCCGTCAGCGGATCAAGAGCGGCGCTGACGGATGGGACCCCGCCAACCAGATGGATGCCGGAAAGTTGAATGCCTTCCGTGCGCTGGTCGGACGCGCGAGCGTCACCGTGGATGGCCCGGTCCTTCCCCCGACGGCGGATATCTACTCCTACACCGCGAACGTCACCGGTGGGGTGGTGGGAGCCAACACCTATTACTGGACCCTCACGGACATGCAGGGACAGCACTTTCCCCTGGGAACCGATGCCACCGTCTCCGTCGAGGTCCGGGCGAACGAGTCCTTCCAGCTTTCGGTGATGATCACCAATGGTCCGGACGGACAGGTGGCGCGATCCGGGCTCTGGGTCCGAGGGCCGACGACCTGTGCTCAGGGACCGATAACGCCGGGCAACCAGTGCCCGATCTTCGATTAGGCGGGTGCTGTCCCCGGTGCCGGTGGGCCGGCACCGGGGCGGCGACCGCACCGTGCGAAAGCGTGCGCCCCGTTCACGCGAGCTTGAGCCCGCGTGAACGGCGGCGCTGGCTCAGTGCGGCTCGAAGTCGCACGTCTCGCTGCCCCCTCTGAGCACGTGGCTCTCCATCTCGCGGACCTCTCCGGAGGTGGACACGTGGAAGACGTGCTGGGTGATGGGGATGTCGCGGTCGCACTCGATGCCCCGGAAGCCGATGACGTCGAAGCTGCCGTCCGAGTTCGTCTTCACGCCTCCCTGCTCCACGTCGTAGCAGAGGAAGTCGTAACCCAATGCGTAGACACTGAGGACGGCCTCCTGCTCCGTGTCGATGGTCCCCAGCACCTCCGTGACGGAGGCCGGCGTGGAATGGGTCCGCACCTTGTCGCCCTGGGTCGTGAGCAGGAACTGGTAGGAGCAGGTGTCTTCGTAGCAGGCGAAGTGGAAGCCGTTGGAGGGCCGTGATTCATCCACGGCCGCCTGACACGCGGGGACCTCGCTGGCCGTCGCGCAGACCTGGCCCCAGGAGGTGAGGGCGGCAGACGGTGGATCCGTTGGAGAACGAGGCTCGCGCGAACTCCGGAGCTGGATGGCCTCCACCCCCGGCGCGGGCCGCAGGTCCTCGAAGAGAGGACGGTTGCTCAGCTTGAACGAGCAGGCGACCTCCTTGAAGCCGTCCGTGTCCGCAGTGGAATCACAGCCGGTCAGCAGCAACGTCATGCCCACCAGGGCGCGTGAGAAGAAGTGGCTCATGCCCAGAGGTCCTGTTCCAGCGTGTCCAGCAGCGCCAGCGCCGCCTCCGGCGTGGGCATGCCCGCCTGCGTGACGATGCTCGCGTCAAGCGGCACCGCGACCTCCTCCCTCAGGAGCGCCACCGCGCGCCTCTGCGCCGCGCGCAGCGTCTCACGCTGCTCCTCGGACAGGCGCGGACGGGCCCACTGGTCGATGTCCCACGACAAGGCCGCATGCCGCGTCTCGTCCTCCGCGATGCGGACCATGGCCTCGCGCACCTCCAGGTCGCTCGCGTGCAGCGCCTGATGGTGGGCGAGCAGCGCGCCATACGTCTCCCGCACGCAGCCCTCCACGGCGTTCTCCATGGCCACCTCCACCAGGGAGCGCGGGGGCAGGTCCTCCACCACCGGCCGCCGGGGCGTGCCCCCGAAGCGCCGCGCCAACCGGTCCGTCACCCGGGCGTGCTGGACCTCCTCCATGGCGCTGCGGCGTGCCGCGTCCTGGAGGCCCACGTCCGCGCCGTGCAGCTCCAGTTCGTCGCGCAGCCGCAGGAACGCATGGACGGACGCCGCTTCCAGGTGGGCCGCGTCCGCGAAGTAGCGCCCCAGCGCCTCCGGGCTCTGGCAGGCCTCCGCGACCTGGAGCCCCACCGGCCTGCGTCCGATGTTGCAGTTGGGGTCTCCCTTCTCCAGGACGCGCTTCTCCTGCTCCTGGAGCTCGCCGGAATCGGAGACCCGCACCACGTGCTGTGTCAGCTCCGTGTTCGGTCCGCAGGCGTAGCCCTTCGTCGCGACGACGTTGAAGCTGCCATCCGCGTTCTTCTTCACCGCGCCATACTTCTTGTCTCCGCAGAGGAGGGAATAGCCGGACGCGAAGGTCTTGAGCACCGCCTCCTGTTCCGTGTCGATGGTGCCCAGCACCTGCTGGAGCTCCTCCAGCGTCGAGTGCGTCTTCACCTCGTCACCCCGGGTGGTCACCAGGAAGGACTCGCTGCAGAAGTCCACGCAGACGTGGTGGAAGCCGGCGGTGACATTCGCGTCCTCCAGCGCGGTCTTGCACGCGGGGACGTCGGTGGCCGTCGCGCAAGGCTGGCCGGAAGCGCTCACGTTGACATAGGAGACGGGCGTCTGGCCTCCGTTGGGGTTGATGTAGCGCAGCTGCACGAAGTCCGGCGCCGGTGTCAGCGTCAGGTCACTGACGGACAGGCCCTGAACCGAGCACGCGACCTCCGAGTAGCCCGTCAGGTCCACGCTTCCCTCCGAGCCGTCACAGCCCGCCAGCACCAGGGGCGTGGCGAGCGAGGCGTGCAGGGCGCGCGAGAAGAGACGGCGCAGTCGATGGATGTTCAAGAGGGGCTCCCGGGAAGGACGTGTGTCCAGGCAGCAGAGCAATGCGGATGCCAACAGGTCTTCCCAGGTGGGTCCCCTGTGCGCACCGCTTGGAAGGCTGAGAAGGACTCGGAAAGTTGAGGGGGACAGGACCTAGCCGCCGCGCTTCCGGGCCGTCTTCCGGGCTGGAGCGCGAGGGGTGCGCGGCCGTTCCATGAGCACGGACAGCCCGTCCAGGATGCGCTCCAGGCCGAAGGCATAGGCGTGGTCCGGGTTGTACGCGGCACCGTGGGCCGCACCCGCGGCGGAGCCCACCCGGGACGCGATGGGATAGCGCTCCGGGTCGAACATGCGCGTGAGCAGGGGCGCGTTCGCCTCCCACCAGGCGCCATCGCTCATCTGGGACTCGAGCCGCGCGGCGCGCTGGTCCGCCGCGGCCCGGGCACTGGACTCCACGAAGCCCAGCACGAACATCAACGCCGCGTCCTGCTCCACGTCATCCAGGCCCTCGCCTTCGAGCGCCTGGAGCTCGTACTCGTATTTGGCCAGCTGGCCGGGGCCCAGGGGCGGGCGCGTGGTGGACACCTCCGCCAGCCATGGGTGTTCATGGAACAGGGCGCGGTTGTCATGCGCCACGGCCTCCAGCCGCGAGCGCCAGTCCCGGCCCTTCGGCTTGCGCCGGGCCATGCCCGCGTAGAGCGTGTCGAGCATCACGTCGATGAGCTCCGCCCGCCCGGGCACGTACGTGTAGAGCGCCATGGGCGCGATGCCCAGCTTCCCCGCCAGCGCCCGCATCGTCACCGCGTCCAGCCCTTCCGCGTCCGCCAGCGCCACCGCCGCCGCGACGACGGCGGTGACGGTGAGCGCCTGCTTCGGACCTCGCTGGGCCTTCACGGGCAGGGAGTCCCGCCACAACAGCTCCAGCGTCCGGGTGGGGTCTCCCATGCTGCTGCGATGCGATGCCATGGGGCGGATTCTTCCAACGCCGCGGCCTTGACGTGCAACTCCGTACGGCGTACGTAGATTGGGTCGTCCAATCCGTGAGGAGAGCCGTTCATGCGAGTCACTGCTTCCGCTGTGTCCCTGAATGTCGATGACGTGGAGGCCTCCGCCTCCTTCCTGAAGCGCCACTTCGGCTTCGCGGAGGCGATGGCCGCGGACGGCTTCGTGTCGCTGGCCCGGCCCGACGTGGGCTTCAACGTCTGCTACCTGCGCACGGGCCTGAAGTCGCTCAAGCCGGAGTCGCTGAAGACGCGCCGGGCGGACGGGCTCATCGTCGCGTTCGTCGTGGACGACATCGACGCGGAGTACGCGCGCATCCAGGCGGAAGGGGTGAAGGTGCTGACGCCCATCGAGACGGAGCCGTGGGGCGAGCGCTACTTCCAGGTCGCCGACGCGAACGGCGTCATCATCCAGCTCGTTCAGTGGATGCATGCCCCGGGACAACCCGAAGGCGTTGCATGATGCGCGCATGAGCACGGACCCGGTCGCGCCCCGCTTCCACCAGGCGATGGAGGTGCTGCCCCTTGCCCCAGCCCTGCGGGTGCTGGAGGTGGGGTGTGGCCACGGCATCGCGCTGGGGCTCGTGGCCTCGCGGCTGCGCGACGGGTGCGTCCTGGGCATCGACCGCTCGGAGAAGATGGTGGCCCAGGCGCTGCGGCGGAACGCGGACGCGGTCCTCGGGGGCCGCGTCCTGGCGCGCACCGGGACGCTCGCGGAGGTGGACCTGGGACGCGAGGCGTTCGATGTCGCCTTCGCCATCAACGTCAGCCTGTTCGCGGACGACGCGAACGTGGAGCTTTCGCGGCTGCGCGAGCGGCTGCGGCCGGGAGGCTCGCTCTTCCTCTTTCATGAAGCACCGGTCGCGGCTCACGCGAAGCGCTTCGCCACGCAGGCGTCACGCAACCTGGAGGCGCACGGCTTCACCGTCCGCGTCCTCCCGGCGGCGCCGTCGCGCGCATGCGTCGTGGGGCAGGTGCCCGGGTAGGAAAGCCCGCTGCTCCCAGTCCGACGTGGGGAGCAGGCGAAGCGTTTGCCGAATGTCAGACCGAGTGGATAGCGTGCAGCTCATGCCGGACATCCGCCTGCCTGCCGAAGCGAAGTACAAGACCGAGCTGGACGCCCTCGCCGCGCATGACGACAAGCCCCGCCCACCGGGTTGGGCGCTGTCGCCCCGCGCGGTGGAGATGTACATCCTGGGCAGCCCCAAGCCCGTGGGCGGCGTGGCCATCACGCCCAAGTACGTGGGCGACAAGGGGCTCATCCAGGTGTGCATCGCGACGCTCGCGTCGGACCGCGCGCTGATGCTCGTGGGCGAGCCGGGCACCGCGAAGAGCTGGCTGTCGGAGCACCTCTCCGCGGCCATCAGCGGCACGTCCGCGCTCGTCGTCCAGGGCACCGCGGGGACCAGCGAGGACCACATCAAGTACTCGTGGAACTACGCGCTGCTGCTCGCGCAGGGGCCCACGCCCGAAGCGCTGGTGCCGTCGCCCATCCTGCGCGCCATGCGCTCGGGCAAGTTCGCGCGCTTCGAAGAGGTGACGCGCACGTCGCCGGAGATTCAAGACTCGCTCATCTCCATCCTGTCGGAGAAGCAGGTGTCGGTGCCGGAGCTGGGGGAAATCACGAGCGCGCAGCGCGGCTTCAACCTCATCGCCACCGCGAACACGCGCGACCGCGGCGTCAACGAGATGAGCGCCGCGCTCAAGCGCCGCTTCAACTTCGTCACCGTGCCGGTGGTGGAGGACCTGGAGCAGGAGATCCAGATCGTCACCAAGCGCGAGGCGGAGCTGCGCAACGACTACCAGGTGGGCGTGCCGCCGCCGGAGGAGCTGTCGCGCGTGCTGCTGACGCTCTTCCACGAGCTGCGCAAGGGCGTGACGAAGGACGGCAAGACGAAGGTGCGCACCCCCGGCGCGGTGCTGTCCACGGCGGAGGCCATCAGCGTGCTGTTCAACAGCTCCATCCTCGCGCAGCAGTTCGGCTCCGGGACGGTGACGTCGCACGAGCTGGCGGCGTCGCTGGTGGGCGCGGTGGTGAAGGAGCAGGAGGACGACGTGAAGGCGCTGCGTGAATACATGGAGACCGTGGCCAAGGGCCGCACGGGCCCGTGGAAGGAGCTGTACACCGCCAGCAAGAAGCTCCTGAGGGGCTGATGGACTTCGCCCTGCTCACCCGGGTGCGGCACTTCCCGGTCCGTCACCACTCGCCGCGCACCACCGCGGTGCTCCTGAAGTGGCTGGAGCGGGTGAAGCCCGAGGTGGTCCTCGTGGAGGGCCCCTGCGATGCCACCGCGCTGGTGGACGTGCTGTGCGACGCGCAGACCCGGCCGCCCGTGGCCATCCTGGGCTACCGCACGGATGGCGCTCCGTCCTCCTCGCTGTGGCCCTTCGCGGCCTATTCACCGGAGTACCAGGCGCTGAAGTGGGCCCGGGCGAATGGCGCGCGGGCGGAGTTCATCGACATCCCGGTGGGGGTCAGCCTCGCGGTGGACCGCCACGCGCCCGGCCTGGGCCTGGAGGCTGAGGCCACGGACGGGGAGGCGCCCGCGCCCGAAGGCCCGGAGGCGGAGCCGCTGGTGCCGGTGACGGAGGCGTTCGCGCGCTCGCAGGGCTACCGTTCCTTCGAGGAGTTCTGGGAGGCGTCCTTCGAGGCGCCGGACTGGAGCCCGGAGCAGTTCCAGCCGCTGCTCATCGCCTGGGCGGAGGTCCTCAACGCGGGGCCCCGGCAGGCCTACCACGGCCAGCGCGATGCCTTCATGGCGCGCAAGGTGCTGGAGGTGGTGGCGGGCGGTGTCGCGCCGGAGAAGGTGGCGGTGGTGGCGGGCGCGGCCCATATCGCGGCCTTCCTGGCGAAGCACGTGGACCCGGCGGAGGAGGCGAAGCTGCCGGCGGGCGTGCCGTGCGCGGTGACGGTGATTCCGTACAGCTTCCCGCGCCTGTCGGAGCAGCTGGGGTACGGCGCGGGCAACCGGGCGCCGCACTTCTACCAGAAGGCCTTCGAGGCGAACTGCGACTTCCGGCGGGCCACGCTGGAGGTGCTGCTGGACTTCGCGGCGCACCTGCGGATGCGCGGTTTCTCCGCGTCGCTGTCGGACGTGCTGGAGGCGTACCGGCTGGCGGTGACGCTGTCGGACCTGCGCGAGAAGAGCGCCCCGGGTCTGGATGAGCTGCGTGAAGCGACGGTGGCCACGCTGTGCCGCGGGGATGCGACGCACGTGGACAACTTCCTGTGGAAGAGCGTCGTGGGCCACGAAGTGGGGCAGGTGGCGAGCCGCATCGGGCAGAACTCGCTCCAGGCGGAGTTCTGGCGCGAGGTGGGCGAGCGGCGGCTGCCACGCACGGACAGCCCGGAGACGTTCTCGCTGAAGCTCAACAACCCGGTGGAGGTGGGCTCCTCCGTGTTCCTCCACCGGCTGCGCGTGGCGGGCATCCCGTACGCCACGCTGTCCGGGACGGGCTCGTCACGCAAGCCGGGGGCGGAGGCCGGCGGCTACGCGGCGCTCACGCGCGTGCGCGAGTCCTGGCAGGCGCAGTGGACGCCGTCCACCGACGTGGCGCTGGTGGAGAAGATCGTCCTCGGCGACTCGCTGGAGGCCGTGACGAAGCACGTACTCCTGGAGCAGCTGTCCAAGGCACCCTCCACGGCCGGGGCCGCGGAGGTGCTGCTGGAGGCGGTCATCACCGGGTGCTCGGAGGTGGTGGCCATCGCGTTGCGGGCGTGTGACCTGCACGCGTCGTCGGACTGGGACCTGCCGTCGCTCGCATCCGCGGCACGGGCGCTGTCGGGGCTGATGGCCTACGGCACGTCGCGCGCGCACGCGGAAGGGGGCGACGAGGCGGTGGCCTCGCTGGGGGAGAAGACCTTCGGCCGGGCGCTCTTGCGCGTGCGCGATGCCAGCGCCTGCGCTCCGGACGCGGTGCCCCAGGTGCTGGACGCGCTGCGCACGCTGCACGAGGTGGCGCTGTCCCAGCCGCGCGCGGACAAGGCGGGCTGGTTCGTGGAGGCACGTGGCTTGATGGAGAGCCACGCGGTGCACCCCGCGACGTCAGGGCTGGCGACGGGCCTGTTGTACCTGGCGCGCGAGCTGCCGGAGGCGGACGTGGCGCTGGAGGTGGGCCGGCGGCTGTCGGCGGCGGTGGAGCCCGCGGACGCGGCGGCGTACCTGGAGGGCTTCCTCCAGGTGAACGCGCTGGTGCTGGTGAAGAGCCGCGACGTGGTGAAGGCGCTGGATGACTTCCTCACCAGCGTGGAACCCGAGCGCTTCCGGCAGACGCTGCCGGTGCTGCGCCGGGCGCTGGGCGCGCTGGGGGCCACGGAGCGCCGCTACCTGATGGAGAACGTGATGGGCGTGCGCCAGCTGAAGGACAAGGGCCGCGCGGTGAAGGCGGTGCTGGAGGAGAAGGACAAGGCGACGCTGAAGGACCTGAGCGCGGACCTGGGCAAGGCGCTCGATGATCTGGATGACCTGCTATGAGCATGGACCCCAAGGACCTGGACCCGAAGGACCGCGACGCGCTGTTGCGCTGGCGGCTGGCGTTGGGGCCGGAGGCGGAGAAGACGGGGGCCTGCCCGTCCCTGAGCGCGCTGGGCATGAGCGCGGACACGGTGGACCTGGAGGGCGGCGATCTGGAGGGGCTGGATGACGCGCTCTCCTTCGTCTATGGCGAGCGCTCCGCGGGGCGGGGCGGCTCGCGGCCCTACCTGCCCAAGTGGCTGGGCGCGCTGCGCGACTTCTTCCAGGATGACGTCATCGCGCTGGTGCAGAAGGACGCCATCGAGCGCAAGGGGCTCACCCAGCTGCTCTTCGAGCCGGAGACGCTGCCCTTCCTGGACAAGAACCTGGAGCTGGTGACGACGCTGGTGAGCGCCCGGGGGCTCATCCCGGAGCAGGCCAAGGACACCGCGCGCGCCATCATCCGCGAGGTGGTGGACGACCTGCGCAAGAAGCTGGAGTCCCCGCTGCGCACGGCGGTGCTGGGGGCGCTCAGGCGCGACCGGACGAGCCCCATCCCCATCGCGCGCAACATCGACTGGCGCCGCACCATCCGCGCCAACCTCAAGGGCTGGGACGCGGAGCGGAAGCGGCTCATCCCGGAGCGCTTCTACTTCTGGCCCAACCAGCGCCGTCACCATGAGTGGGACGTGACGCTGGTGGTGGACCAGTCCGGCTCCATGGCGGAGAGCGTGGTGTACAGCTCCGTGATGGCGGCCATCTTCGCGTCGCTGGACGTGCTGAGAACCAGCCTGGTGCTGTTCGACACGGAGATCGTCGACATGACGCCCGTGCTGGCGGACCCGGTGGAGGTGCTCTTCTCCGCGCAGCTGGGCGGCGGCACGGACATCAACCGGGCGGTGGCGTACGCGCAGGAGCACTACGTGCGCCGGCCGGAGAAGACGCTCTTCATCCTCATCACCGACCTGTACGAGGGCGGCAACGCGGAGGAGCTGGTGGCCCGGCTGCGGCAGCTGGTGGACTCGCGCTCCAAGGTGCTGTGCCTGCTGGCGCTGTCGGACAGCGGGCGGCCGTCGTATGACCATGCGATGGCGGAGCAGCTCACCGCGCTGGGGATTCCGTGCTTCGGGTGCACGCCCCGCAAGCTGGTGGACGTGGTGGAGCGGGTGATGCGCAACCAGGACCTGGCGCCGCTGCTCGCGTCTGGCGACACGAAGGGGGAGCGTCATGGCTGAGATACGGCCCGTCATCGGCATGGGCGGGATGACGGAGATCATCAGCGACAAGGCGGAGCTGGCCAAGGGCGCGGCCCTGTTCGACGGCAAGCAGCTCACCAACCTGTCGCGCTACGAGAACAAGCTCTTCGCGGACGCGGCGGGCTCCGGGGCGACGGCGTACAAGGTGTCGCTGGTGTTCGGCGAGGCGCGCTCGGACGTGAAGGGGCGATGCTCGTGCATGGCGGCGCGCTCGCGCCCCTTCTGCAAGCACGCGGCGGCGCTGCTGGTGGCGTGGGCCCGGGCTCCGCAGGCCTTCGTGACGGCGGAGGCGGCCCCGGCCGGGCTCACGGGCCCGGGCGGCGCGAAGAAGAGCGTGAAGAAGGGCAAGGCGGAAACCGGCGACCTGATGAAGACCGGCGTGGCGCAGGTGTCCACGCTGGTGCGCGAGCTGGGCCTGTCGGGCGTGGCGTCGCTGGGCGCGGAGCGGCCGGAGCAGGTGCGCGCGCTGGGGGAGGCGCTCCGGGCCAATGGCCTGCGGCGGTTGGCCGCGCGGGCGGTGGAGCTGGCGGGCCTGCTGGACGCGGCGGCCTCGCGCACGGGCACCTTCGAGGCGCCGGTGTACACGGATCTGGTGGCGGACATGCTGCTCACCGCGCGCAAGGTGGAGAAGCACCTGGGCGGTGAGGCGCTGGAGGCCCGCCACGTCGAGGAGCTGATTGGCAAGACGTGGACGAAGAAGGACCGCGCGCCCGTCACGGGGCTGACGCTGGTGGAGTACGCGTTTTCCTCGAAGGTGACGCCGGACCGGTTCATGGTCCGCGAGAGCCGCTTCGTGGACCTGGAGTCGGGCAGGCACTACAGCGAGAAGCAGATCCTCCCCGCCAACCTCAAGACGGTGGAGCCCAAGACGAGCCACGCGGGCTTCGTGCTCGAGGGCGCGTACGGCGGACAGTACCCGGGCTTCTCTCCGCACCGGCTGGACCTGGAGTCGTGGAGGGACGGGGTGGCGGTGGCCCGGGAGGTGCTGGAGCGGCTGGTGGAGGTAGCGCTGCCGGACGTGGGCGCGGTGATGGCGGCCTTCCAGGAGCACCGCAAGGACGTGTTCGCGCCGGACTTGTTGCCGGTGGCGGTGCGGGTGGAGGCGCTGCTCGCCAGTGGGGCGCGTTCCCAGTTCGTGGACGGCACGGGGCGGGGCCTCTTCCTGCCCGTGGACCCGTCGCTGGAGGAGCCGCTGTCCAGCGCACTGGAGGACGCGAAGCTCGTCGCCGTCCTGGGGGACGTGGGCCTGGAGGCGGCGCTCCCCACGCTGTTCCCGTCCGCAGTGGTGGTGCGGGCGCGGGAAGGGCTGGACCTGCGCGCGCTGGGGCGCTCGGAGGACACGCCTGAGGTGTCCCGGCGGCGCGGACGCGTGCGGGCCCCCACCTCGCCGAACGCGCTGCCCCGCAGCGGGTGGGCGGAAGCGGCCCGGGCGGCGGGTGCGTCTCGGGCGGCCATCGCGCTGGCGGAGGTGCGCGACGAGCTGGCGGACGCGTTCGCCAGCGGCCTGTCCACGGTAGGCCCCCGCACGGTGGAGCCGCTGGTGTCCCGGCTGAAGGAGCTGGGGCTGGAGAAGCCGGGCGCGCTGCTGGAGGCGCTGGCGCAGCGCGCGGACCCGGCGGAGCGGCTGGACGACTTCATCAAGGTGTACCAGGTGCTGGGCATCGCGCTGGTGCGCCTGTCGGGCGCGGTGCAGGTGGACATGGCCCAGCTGGAGGCGGTGCCCACGCACCCGAGCATCCACGTGCACCGGCCGGAGGAGGTGCTGACTCCGGGCGAGGCCATGGTGCGCCGGGCGCGCGGGGAGCTGACGCGCTACGAGGCGGCGGCGCACGCGGCGCGCTACTACGCGAGCCTGGGCGCGGACGCCCTGGCGCGGGAGCTCTACCCGACGTGGAGCGATGGCGCGGCGAGCGCCTTCGTGGCGCGGACGGTGGCGGCGTTGGGCGAGAGTGCGCTGGGGGCCGTGCGGGCCGCGCTGTCGGAACACCACAGCCGCATGGTGCGCCGCACCGCCATCCGCGTGCTGGGCGCGATGGGCGGAGTGCAGGCGCGGCGCGAGCTGGACGCGGTGACGCGCAAGGGCCACGACATGGGCCTGCGCCTGTTCGCGAAGGAGACGCTGGAGGACGTGCAGGCCCGGGAGGCGGGCGAGGCGGCGGTGGCGGAGCTGGCGCGGAGCCGGAAGGTGAAGGCGGTGCCGCTCATCCAGGCGGCGCTGTCCGAGACGACGAAGGACGCGCGCGGGGCGGCCGTGGCCATGCTGGCCGACCTGGGCACGGTGGCCCTGCCCGTGCTGCGCCAGGTGCTGCACGGGGACCCGGCGCGCGAGGTGCGGCGCGAGGCCGCGGAGGCGCTGGCCCGGATGGGGGACGCGGAGGTCCTGGACCGGTTCATCCTCATGGTGCAGGGCCGCGGCCACGACGACGTGGAGGCGAAGCACGCCGTGCACGCGCTGGGAATGCTGGGCGACGTGCGCGGCGCGGAGGCCCTGCTCCTGGCGTTCGTGGACGGGTGGAAGCCCGGCGTCGTCGCGGAGGCCATGCGCTCGTTGGGGCTGGCCCTGTTGCAGCCCGCGCTGGACCTGGCCGAAAGGCGCCCGGAGGAGCTGGAGCGGCGGGCGTTCCGGAGCGTCTTCGAGGGCTTCCAGCCCACCGACCTGGCCCGGGCGCTGGAGGCCCGTCTCAAGGCGTCCCTCGAGCACCCGGACCTGCTGGCCCGCGCGGCGGTGTACCTGAAGGTGGCGGCCTCGAACGCCCTGGTGGGCAAGCACATCGCCCAGCGCCTCATGGAGGTGCCCGCGCTGGCCGGGGACAAGGCCCTGGCCAAGGCGGCGAAGAAGCTCCTGTGATGCTCAGCTCGACAGCTTCGAGGTGAGGTCGATGCTGATGGGGGAGGCCGGCACGGGGAAGGGCTTCCCGGCCGCGCCGCTGAAGTCCAGCGTCTTCAGGTTGACCGAGTACACCAAGGGGTTGGCGTAGAAGCGCACGGACAGGGTGAGCGCGACCAGGTCCTTCACGACGGCCCACTGCGTGTAGTCCAGCTCGTCCTTGCCCACCTTGTTCACGGAGCGGCTGGTCCCCGCCGGGATGTCCACCGTGTTGAGGATGTGGAAGGCGAGCGTGGTGGCGTCCGCCGCCGCCGTGATGAGCGGCTGCGAGTACTGCTTGAGGTACGCGGCGCGCACGAAGCGCGCGGGCGGCGTGGAGTCCCCCGGCAGGCCGCGCATGCCGCTGCCGTGGCCGGCCGGCGAGAACGACCCGGAGCCCAGCTCCGTGGGCTTCGCGTCCCAGGGCGTGAGGTTCGCGTAGCCGCCCAGGTTCTGCAGCTGCTGGGGGAACGGCGGGTCGTTGGTGCACACGCCCACGGGGTTCTCGTAGACGTTGAGCTGCCCGTTGGTGAACTCCACCACGATGCTGTTGCCCTTGGCGTCGTGGATGGGGAAGTGCAGCGGGAGCAGCGTCGCCAGCAGGTCGCCCTCCCAGACCTGCACGTTGCCGCTCGTCAGCGCGGTCTGCACATCCGCCACGCTGCCGCACGTGCCCAGCGCCCAGCTCACGAAGTCCACCAGCGCCAGCGCCTGCGCCGGCTGGCTCACCTTGGGATAGGCGGAGCCCGGCAGCCACAGCGCGCCCACGGACAGGCCCTGCGTGTTGAGGCCGTCCACGATGACCTTGTCTGTCATGGCGGTGAGGCCCACGAAGCCATACGCCGCCGTCCACTTCAGGCCCGGCTTGCCGCTGGGGCCCATGGACTGGAAGGACTCGCCCGAGGCGTGGACCATGAGCTGCGACTTCAGGTCCGCTCCGAACTCCATGCTGCGTCCATTGACGGCGATGGGCCCGGAGGCGACGCGGGTGTCATTGCCGGTGATCAGGAAGTCGGTGCACATGGGCGTCCTCACTCTGCGTGGTGATTAATTCCTCCCACGGCGGTGGGCGGGTTCCACGGTGTCTGGATGCCATTGCACGGTGCGCACCAACACTCCGCCAAACCGGAAAACGTCCAAATTCCGGGGGATTGCGTGGAGGGCCGGTGGGGAGGGGCTCCGGGCGCGTCCGGGCAGGAGGCAGGCGCGTTCCGCGCAGACGCTGGGCATTGCGTGATGTCCGGAATCCGGCAAGCCTCCGCCTCGCATGACGGACCCTGCTCCTGCTCCTACGCCCCCACCGCGCCGCGACGACGCGCTGGACGAGTACGAGCTGCCGTTCTTCCAGCGGCTGTCGCTGCAGTGGCAGGGCATCGTCATCGCCGTCGTGCTGCGCGCCACCGACCTGCTGCTGCTGCTCCCGCGTCCCCGGCTCCTGAAGCCGTACCTGGGGCTGTGGTGGCAGCGCATCCTGTGGACGCCCTACCGCGCGCGGCGCACCTTCGAGATCGCGCGGGCGCTCCAGGCCTCCGGCCAGCAGTTCCGCGAGCTGATGTACGGCGAGACGCCGCTGGTGACGGCGCTGTGGTTCTTGAGGAAGGCGGGCGTGGGGCGCGGCAGCCGGGTGGTGGACC
>NZ_RAWK01000082.1 GCF_003612165.1 Corallococcus aberystwythensis
TGCGCGAATGCCTCCGCCGTGGCCCTGGGGCCGCTGGAGAGCACCTGCTACGCGCTCCAGGACGCGGCGCGCTGGTACCACCCCAAGGAGCGCTGCGCGCAGCTGGAATTCGAGTTGCTGCGGCTTTCTGCCCAGGTGGCTTCACGGCCCGGGCACCTGCTCCTCATCCAGTCGCTGCAGCGGGCCTTCCGGGGCATCGCGGACCGGCTGCTGCCCTTCATGGGCGGCGATGTGATGCGCCAGTGGGTCATCTGCGCGTTGGATGCGCTGTATGCGCGCGACGTGCAGGCGCTCCAGCAGCAGCTGCCGACGCTGATGAAGGCGTACGACGAGCTTGTGCTTGACCAATTCGCCCCCGTCCCTCGGGAGGATGCGTCTCCCAAGGCTCCTCACGCTCAGGAGGGCCATCACTGCGCTCCCGCGTCAGCCACCTCGCAGGACGATGCGCCCGAGGCACACCCTTGCATTGAAACGCCTGGCCCCGGCGGCCTCATATCCACCACCAGGCAGGACGATGCATTTGAGGTCCAGAGCTGCGCTGAGACGCGTGGCCTCGGCGCGCCTACGTCAGTCACCGAGCAGGACGAGGCATTCGAGGCACGCCCCTGTGTTGAGGAGCACGGCCTCGGCCAGCTCGCGCCAGCAACGAAGGACATCAATGCACTCAGGGGCGCACTCATCCCCCATGGTGAGGCCCTTCCCGTGGAGGCTGACAGCAGGGAGCTGAATCTTCCATCCGCCCTGGGCGTCACCGGAAACCGGTCTGACTGTCGGACAGGTTGGGACACCTCATCTCCGGAGGAGGGCTGTCAGCTTGAGCCTCCACCTTCCAACACCTGCTTGGTGACGCATGAGGACGCCGGGCCACCTCCTGGCACTCAGGGCCCCTCCACCCACCAACGGGCTGGTAGGCAGTGCTCTTTTGACTCATCCATGGCGGGGCGCCCCAGAGCCCACTGATTCGTGAGCGGCGCCAGCCTTTCCGCACGACCTCGCCAGCGGGGTCACGCCTGCGCAGGATGAATCCGGCCGCATCCGCCCGAGCCGTGCCTCCGCGTCAGACGTGTCGACGAACTCCGGGTGACCTCCCTGGCACGCCTGTGTCGCCTCCTCGTCGACGGCAGCGGGCAGTCCGTGCGTGACACGCCGCGCTCTGCTGGCGGAGGCTGGGTGCGTGACGCACGACCCAGATAGGGATGACAGGACGGTGGACGCACTCGTGGCCGTCGCGCTGAGAGGCGTGCCGGAGAGCTCTGAGGCCTGGGAGGCAATCTACGCCCTGCGTCGCAGGGGAGGGGAGAAGGTCTTCGCCGCCGCCAGCGCGCTGCTTCGCTCGCCGCTTCCCAGGGAACGGGCACGCGGCGCCGACATCCTGGCGCAGCTCGAACAGCCCCCAGACCTGCGGTCGCGCGCCGCGGACCTGATGCTTCCGCTGCTCTCCAGAGAGAAGGACGCACAGGTCTTGGAGTCGCTCATCCTGGGCCTGGGACACCTGGAGGACTCGAGGGTGACGGGAGTCATTACTCCCCTGCGGGACCATCCCTCCGCTCGGGTCCGCGGAGCGGTGCTGCTGAACATCCTGAAGTCGCCGGGCGAAGAGCTCCTGCCCGTGCTCCTCGCGTTCGCCGACGACCCGGACGAAGGGGTCCGCGGTCTGGTGATGGCCCACCTGCGGACGCTGCCCCCGGAAGTCGATACGCCCGGACTGCGAGACGTGCTCGTGCGCCGCATGGACGACGTGAGTCCGATGATTCGGGCCGAAGCCGTGCTGCTGCTCGCGTACCGCAAGGATCCACGAATCCTGGATCCGCTGCGCAGGGTTCTCCGCCGCTCGCGTGTCCGCGAGGAGTTCGTGGAGGCCGCCGGAGCACTGGGAGACCCGTCGTTGCTCCCTGCGCTGCGCGCATTGGAAGGACAGCGCCAGGACGACCGGCCTTTCACGCGGGCCCTGGCAACGGCTATCGCCGCACTCGAAGCTGTCGCCTGAGACGTCTCACGGAGAGAGAAGAGGATTGCCCCAGGCCGCGGCGGAGATGCGCCACTGCCCACCAGTGCGCACCAGCAGCAGGTGGTCGATGAAGCGCGCGTCACCCACGCGGACCTCCAGCTTCGCCGCGGCCACGTTGCCCCGGATCTCTACCTTCAGGATGGTCCACGGGCTCTCCGGGTCCTGGATGCCTGCCTCCGCGTTCGCCGCGTAGCGGGCCGCGGCCTCGGACAAGGTGCCCCAAGCGAAGGGTACCCCCTCGACGTGCACGCGGTAATAGAGGCAGCCCGGTGTATGGGATTGGTGCAGCAATGCGTGGCTGTAGAGCGCATGCGCTTCGATCTTCGCGTCGAGCACCGTGCGAACCTCCTGCTGCGCGGAAGGTGACGTGGCCGCGACCTCTCCAGGTGCGAGCCGTTGAAACACCTTGCCCACGATGCGCCAGCCCACGGGCGTCTCCACGACGAGCAGCAGGTCGTCGAACGTGTGGTCCGGCCAATGGGACACCGCCTCCATCAACGCGAAAGGACCCTCGCGGTCGAGCACCGTCAGGCTGCGTCCGGCCGCGGGCTGGGGCGCTTTCGCAGCCGCATCCAGCAGCTGCCACCACTCCAGCTGCGTCCGGGTCCGCAGCGAGCCTTCCGTCCCGTCCACCCAGTGCATGAGCACGTCGGGGTGGAACGCGGACCGCAGCAGCCGGCTGGAGCCCGTGTCCGAAGCCTGGAAGTACGCCTGCACGGCCTCCTCGGGGGTGTTGTGCAGGCGCGAGAACGGTCCTGGAGAGGGAAGCGGGCCGGTCCGCACACAGGCCGTGAGCAGCGCGAGCGTCACCAGCGGGAGGGTCTTCGACATGCACGGCAAGGTGCGCGTTCAGGCCCGTGGACGCCAATTGATAGTTTCGCGTTGAATCCATAGAAGACTTCGATGGACTTCCCCGACCTTCCCTTCCTGCGCACGTTCGTGACCGTCTACGAATGCCGGGGCGTGACGGAAGCCGCGGCGCGCCTGCATCGCACACAGCCGACGGTGAGCTACCAGTTGCGCCGGTTGGAGGAGACGCTCGGCGCGCCGCTGTTCGAACGCCGGTCGGCGCGGCTCGTGCCCACGCCCATGGCGGACCGGCTCTTCCGGTTCCTCGGCGGCTTCGCCCGGGACGTGCAGGCGGTGTTGCAGGGGGAGAAAGAGGACCGGCCGCTGGAGATCGCCGCAGTGTCTGGCTTTGGCCGTTACGTGCTCTTCCCGCTGCTGCGGGAGTCGGAGTCGCTGCACCGGGCGCTGACACTGCGCTATCCGTCGGCGGAGGAGGTTTTTCTCCAGGTTCGGGAGGGCCAGGTGGACGTGGGCTTCTCCTTCCGGAGCACGGTGCACCCACGGCTTACGCTGACGCCTGTCTACGAGGAACAGCTCGTGCTCGTCGCGGGGCGGGCCTGGGCCCGGCGCCTGCGCGTGCAGGAGCACTTCCAGGACGTGCCGTTGGTGACGTACGACGAGGGGGACTACGTGGTGGGGCGGTGGCTGGGCCACCACTTCGGCAGGCGCCATCCCCACTGGTACAGCACCGCGCACTTCGAGGAGCTGGAGGAGGTGCTGGAGTGGGTGGCGCAAGGACGGGGCGTCGCCGTCGTCCCCAGCTTCTGCATCCCGAAGGGGCGAGCCCTGAGCGTGGTGGGCTGGGGCAAGCCCGCGCTGACCAACGCGGTGCATGCCGTGCAACGCGCCCACGCCCCGGTGCGGCCCGTCGTCGCGGAGCTGCTGGAGCGGCTGCGCGACTCCCGCTGAGCAATCACGGGTACACCACGTTCTACCCGCGGGCCAGACTGGACGTCGGCGCGCACGAGGTCTCACACAGCTTCACCGAGCAGAACTCGGGGCTGACCGCGGCGCAGCTGCGCGGCTGCCCGTCCGTCGGTACGGCTACCAGCGGCAATGGCGCCCACCCTGACGTCACCGCCTCCCTGTCGGCGCGCAACATGCAGTGGCTCATCCGGCCGGTGAACTCGGGCTGCGCGGTCGCGTCGAAGGACCACGAGGATTCCTCCATGGCGTCCATCTCCGCGTATGCGCTGGGCCTGCGCGCGTTCTGACCGGCTCCGCCGTGGACCCCGGCTCGCGCCACGTGGCCCGGAGCTTCATGGCGCTGGGGCGCTCCGGACGTGATTCTTGCAGCCCTGCCACCGAGGAGAGTCCAGCATGCAATGACCGGGTCCTCACCTCACCGGGCGAAGCGCGAGCGCTGAATGGGTCAAGAGGCTTTGGGCCGACCGAAGTCGGGTCCTGGTGTCAGTGGGCGTCTGTCTTTGGGTTGTCAAAAAGCCGTGCCGCCTGCGCCCGGCGTGCGTGGAGACGCCTGGGCGAAAGGGGACCACGTTGTTTCAGGAAGCGCTCGCGTCTGCCCGGGACGTGGGATTGGCGCGGCCCATGACGTCCAGCTCCCGGAGCGCGTCCTCCGGCAACGGAAGCTCCGCCGCGGCCAGGTTCTCCCGCAGGTGTGCGACGGAGGCGGTGCCGGGGATCAGCAGGATGTTGGGCGCGCGGTGGAGCAACCACGCGAGCGCGACCTGCATGGGCGTCGCCCCCAGGCGTTCGGCGACGCCGGACAGCGTGGACGACTGGAGCGGGCTGAAGCCTCCCAGCGGAAAGAATGGCACGTAGGCAATGCGGTCGCGGGCGAGCGCGTCGATGAGCGCATCGTCGTGCCGGTGCGCCAGGTTGTAGTGGTTCTGCACGCAGACGATGTCCGCGATCCGCCGTCCTTCGGCGACCTGCGTGGCGGTCACGTTGCTCAGCCCGATGTGGCGCACCAGCCCCTTGCGCTGGAGCTCGGCGAGGGCGGTGAGGGGCGCTTCAATGGACCCTTCAGCGGGGCCGTGTGTGCTGAACATGATCCGCAGGTTGACCACGTCCAGCACGTCGAGCCCCAGGTTGCGCAGGTTGTCGTGCACGGCCTGGGTCAGCGCTTCGGGTGAGTAGGCCGGCAGCCACGCGCCGTCGTCGCCCCGCCGGGCGCCAATCTTGGTGACGATGACGAGGTCGCCGGGGTAGGGCGCGAGCGCCTCGCGGATCAGCTGATTGGTGACGTGCGGGCCGTAGAAGTCGCTGGTGTCGATGTGGTTCACCCCGCGAGCCACGACCTCGCGCAACACGGCCCGTGCCGCGTCGGGGTCCTTCGGGGGGCCGAACACCCCGGGCCCCGCGAGCTGCATGGCTCCATAGCCAAGGCGCTTCACGCTGCGGCCACCAAGGGGGAAGGTGCTGGATGGGTCGATACCGGGCATGCTCCATCTCCTTTCGAGATAGGGCATGGATAGTCGCATTGGGCGCTTGGGATAACGGGGCACGACCCGTACAGGTTGTGCGGAGCGGCGGACAGTGAAGGTCGACCTGGGTGATTTGAACGCCTTCGTGGTGGTGGCGCGGTCCCGGAGCTTCCGCGAGGGCGCGCGCCTGAGCGGCAGCAGCGCGTCCTCGCTGAGCGACGCGGTCCGCCGGCTGGAGGAGCGGCTGGGCGTCCGGCTGCTCAACAGGACGACGCGAAGCGTGGTCCCCACCGAGGCCGGGGAGGGCCTGCTGTTGCGCCTGGCCCCCGCGTTGACGGAGATGGAAGCCGCGCTCGATGTGGTGAACGGCTTTCGCAGCCGGCCCGCCGGGGTGTTGCGCCTCAACGTGCCCGTCAGCGCGTCACGGCTGGTGCTGCCGGGCATCGTTCCTCCGTTCCTCGCCGCGTATCCCGACATCCAGCTGGAGGTCATCGCCGACGACAGCTTCGTCGACGTGCTCGAGGCGGGATGCGACGCGGGCATCCGCTACGACGAACGGCTGGAGCAGGACATGATCGCGGTGCCCATCGGGCCGCGCGTCCAGCGCTTCGCCACGGCCGCGTCCCCGGGGTACCTGGAGCGGCATGGACGGCCGGAACACCCCCGGGACCTCTTGAACCATGCCTGTCTGCGCGGGCGCTTCGCCAGTGGTGCGATGACCCCGTGGGAGTTCGAGCGCGACGGCGAGGTGGTGCGGATTGAACCCTCGGGGCCGCTGACCGTCCGTGTGGGTGGGGCCGCCGACCTCTCCGTCGATGCCGCCCTCGCCGGCACGGGCGTCGTGCACCTCTTCGAGGGCTGGCTGCGCCCGCACCTGGATAGCGGCGCGCTGGTACCCGTCCTCGAGTCCTGGTGGCAGGACTTCCCGGGGCCGTTCCTCTACTACCCCGGGAGGCGCCTGGTGCCCGCGCCGCTGCGGGCGTTCATCGACTTCATCAAGGGCCTGGAGGCGGCGCCTTGAGTCGGGGCCGCATACCGTGCGTGGGCGCCTCCCACGCAGGTTGTCCGGGTGCCCCCTCGTTGGCTTCCAAGAGGGCGTGATCGGATGGAGGAGTCCGGTAGAAGGGCCGCCATGAAGCCTCCTCGCATCGTCATCGTGGGCGGTGGTCCCGCCGGAATGCTCCTCGCGTATCAGTTGGTCACGAACGGCGTCCCGGTCCGCGTCCTGGAGCGCCACCCGGACTTCGAGCGCGAGTTTCGCGGAGAGCTCCTGCAGGCACCGGTCGTTGAAGCGTTGGCGCGCGCGGGGCTCTTCGCCGCGCTGCTGGAGCGAGGGCAGGCCCTGCCGGACATCGAGCGGGTCATGTACGTGGGCAAGCGCCGCTCGGTCCGAGTGCCCGGTCCCCGGGAGGTGGGAGCCGTGGTGTCGCAGCCTGGGATGCTCGCGCTGTTGCATGAGCAGTGCATGCGGCATCCGCACTACCGCATGGACTTCGGCACCACGGTGCTCGACGCCGTGCGGGAAGAGGGACGCGTGGTGGCGCTGACCACCCGCCGCGAAGGAGTGGAGGAGCGCGTCGAAGGGGACCTCTTCATCGTCTGCAACGGCCGCAACAGCCACTTGCGCAGGTCCTGCGGCCTGGAGACCGAACAGTTCGAGACAACCGCCGACGCACTCTGGCTGCGCTTCGACCTGTCCGATGCACCGGAGACCCTGCCCACGTCGCTCCAGGTCCACATGTTCGGCAAGGGGCGGGTGGTCGTCTTCCAGCCCTCCACGCGTCACCGGCTGCACGTCGCCTTCAGCGAGCCAGGCGACCTCAACGGGTTGCGCAAGGACCTTCCGGAGCTGCGCCGGAGGCTGCTGCCCACGGTGCCGGAGAGGCTCCGGCCCCACGTGGAGCGCAAGCTCGACGAGCACACGGAGTGGCAGGTGTTGCGCATCCTCGTGGACCGGGTGAAGCGCTGGCATGCGCCCGGCGTCCTCTTCCTGGGAGACGCGGCGCACACCATGTCTCCGTCGGGAGGGCAGGGACTGAACCTCGCAATCAAAGACACGTTCGTGGCCGCCAACCACCTGCTGGATGCCATTCGCGAGGAGCGTCCGCTGGACGCAGAGGTCTTCCAGCGGATCCAGGACGAGCGCCAGCCCGAGGTGGACCGGGTCCAGGCAGGACAGACCCGAGCCGGGCAGATGGTGCTCAAGCCGCTCGGCGTGCTGCACCTGATGTTCACCCTCCTGGGCGCGGTGATGGCCGTCGCGGGCAAGAAGATGCAGGGCGCGGCCGGGCCCGCCGTCGAACCGCGCTACGTCACACCGCTCGCGCGCGGCACGGCCACGGGCTCCGAATGAACGCTTCCGCTCAGCCGCGGAGCCGGTCCGCCAGGTCCTGCGCCAGGCCGCACATGGTCAGCGTGGGGTTCCAGGAGCCCGACGTGGGGAAGAGCGCCCCGCCCGTCACGTAGACGTTGCGCACGCCGTGCGGCCGGTAATCCAGGCCGACCACCGACGTCGCCGGGTCCTTGCCCATCCACAGCGGCGAGGCCTCGTGCACGATGATGTTCAGGCGGATGCTCTTCTTGCCCGGCCGCTCTGACTGCCAGAACCCGCCGTCGCCGCTCGCGTTGTCCACCCAGTACTCGATGGCCGGGCCCGAGCAGCCCGCGCGCCCCGACAGCACGTCGAGCGTCTGATACGTCGCCTCGTCGAGCACGTCCCACAGGTGATGGTCCTGCACGCCGGGCTGGAGCTGCAGGGTGATGTTGGTGGAGGGCGAAGTGCCGCCGTTCATGCGGATCCAGTTGTCGGGGTTCTTCTCGCTCACCTCGCCCAGGGTGGCGCAGACGAACACCACGTAGTCCTCGGAGCCCTTCAGCTGCGCCATCGACGCGACCGCCGCCGCGTCCGGAGCTTCGTGGGCAATGGTGCTCTCGTCCGCCTCCGGGTTCGCGGCTGCGAAGGCGCTGGCCTGCACGTGGTACTGCAAGCCATTGGGCGCCTTGCCGTCCAGGTACGTGGCCCCGATCTCCAGCGAGGACAGGTCCTTGAACGCCGAGCGCTTCACTCGCGCCGTGATGTGAGACATGAAATGCCCGGTGTATCGCTTGCCGATGTTCGGCAGCGCCTCCTTGAAGGAGTTCATCAGGAGCGTCGCGGGCGGGATGGTCCCCATCGCCAGCACGACCTTCGCCGAGCTCACCGCCAGCGGACCGCGGCTGGTTTCGAGGGCGGTCACCGTCCCATGGCCGTCATGCACCAGGCGGTCGACGACGCAGTGGTCGACGATGGTCAGCGGCTGCCCCTTGCCCTGCGCCCCCAGCGCCTTCTGGGCCTGCTGCAGGTCCAGCAGCGTGCCGACGGTGGAGTACTTGTAGAACTTGACCCCCTTCCACGGCGTGTTGCCGACGGCGATGGGCGCCGGGAACGCGCTCCCCGCCGAGGGCACGTAGTGCTTGAAGTTCTCGCGGAGGTTCACGTCCAGCTGGTGCTGGAGGCTGCCGTAGACGCCATCGTGGATCCTGTCCACCGAGGTGACGTGCAGGAAGGCGCGGGCGCGGTCCCAGAAGCCCGGCTGGAGCGTGACGTCGATCAGCTCCTGCGGCCAGTCGCGCATGAGGTCGGGGCCCGGCGCCGGGCACCAGGCGCTCCAGTAGGTGGAGCGCCCGCCCAGCACGGGGATGTAGCCGGCCTGGAAGAACTCCGATTCCGTGGTCGCCATCCGCGTCGTGCGCGTCCACGGATAGGTGGTGGGCGGCGAGCCCGTCGCAGCCTGGAACGCGAGCGGCAGCATCTGGTAGTGCGTGGGCAACCAGAAGCCGCCCCGCTCCAATACCAGGATGCGCGCGTTCGGGTTGTGCTTCAGCGTCTGCTCGATGAAGGCCACGCCGGTGGGCCCGGTGCCAATCACGATGAAGTCATACGCGGACGCCTGGATGTCGCTCCACTCATTCGGCGTGGCGAAGAAGGCCTGTCCGGCGATTTGATCCGCGCTGGCCTCCTGCGGACCGGGAACGGGATAGCCGAGCGAGATGCCCTTCGGAACGTTGCGGGAGCCAGCGAAGAACTTCTTGTAATTGGCGGCCATGGGACCTCTTCACGCGAGACGGAGGGAGGTGCTCGCCTCTGGTTTTGCAGAAGGCGTGCCGCATTCCAGACACTCGCCAAACCGCTGAACCGTCGAGCGAGGGAGCGCACTGGAGGGCCAGGGCCGCGTTGCATCCGGAAGCGCTGGCGTCTTCCCAGGACGCGCCCGGGTACCGCTTGTCCCCGGAGGGGGCTTGGGCGACGCTCGCGCGTCCCTTCCCCCGAGGCTCCATGATCGCCCTGCGCACCCCGAGCGTCCTCGCCGCGTTGCTGCTGTTGTCCCCTGGCTGCACCACGTCACGCCCACCGGTCCAGGCGGAGTCCTCGGCCTCCCAGTCCGCCGCGCCCGCGTTGGCTCCCGCGCAGGTGGCGCTGCGCGCCTTCGTGGACGCGCACTTCGAGGAGCACTTCCGCCGCTCGCCCATGTCCGCCACCTCCGCGGGTGTCCACACGTATGACGGCGAGCTGCGCGGCTTCCGGCCCGAGGAGCGGGCGTCGCACCTGGCGTATCTGAAGGAGCGGCTGGCCGCGCTGCCCAAGGCGGTGGACCGCGCCGCGCTGCCGCCCGGGGACCGGGCCGACTACGACATCCTGGAGAACCACTTCCGGGCGCGCATCCTGGACCTGGAGACGGTGCGTTCGTGGGAGCGCAACCCGAACGCCTACCTGGGCTTCGCGTCCAACGCCGTGTTCCAGCTCATCAACCGCGACTTCGCCCCGCTGGAGGAGCGGATGCGCTCGGTGGTGCAGCGCATGGCGGTGGTGCCAGAGGTCTTCGCGGCGGCGCCGAAGAGCCTCCAGAACCCGCCGAAGCTGTGGACGGAGATCGCCCTGGAGCAGGTGAAGGGCACGCGCTCGCTCTATGCGCAGACGCTGCCGCAGGCCTTCGAGCCGGTGAAGGACGCCGCGCTCCAGGAGGCCTTCAAGAAGGAGCAGGCGCGCTGCCTGGAGGCCATCGACGGGTACATCCGCTTCCTGAAGGACGACCTGCTGGCCCGCTCGAACGGCGACTTCGCGATTGGAGAGGAGACGTACCGCCAGAAGCTCCAGTACGAGGAGGGCGTCACCGAGAGCATTGATTCCCTGCTGGCCTGGGGGCGCGCGGAGATGAAGCGCACGCAGGACCAGTTCCGCGAGGTGGCGGGACGGATTGCCCCGGGCAAGGCGCCCATGGACGTGTACCGCGAGCTGGGGAAGGAGCACCCGTCCGGGGCGGAGCTGGTGTCCACCACGACGGCGACGCTGGAGGACATCCGCCAGTTCCTCATCGACCGCCGCATCATCACGGTGCCCAGTGAAGTTCGCGCGAAGGTGGCGGAGACGCCGGTGTTCAGCCGCGCGCTGTCCTTCGCGAGCATGAGTACGCCCGGCCCGTTCGAGACGAAGGCAACGGAGGCGTACTACTACGTGACGCCGCCGGACCCGGCGTGGAGCGCGGAGCAGACGACGCAGCACATGAGCTTCTACAACCGCTACGCGCTGCCCATCGTCTCCATCCACGAGGCCTACCCCGGGCACTACGTGCAGTTCCTGTGGACCAATCGCATCCAGTCCAAGGTGCGCCGGCTGCTCGGCTCCGGCTCCTTCAGCGAGGGCTGGGGCCTGTACACCGAGCAGATGATGCTGGACGAGGGCTACGGCGGCACGGGCCCCCAGGCGGACCGGCTGCGGCTGAACCAGCTGGCGCTCTATCTCCAGCGGCTGGCGCGCTACGTGGCGGGCCTGTCCCTGCACACGCGAGGGATGACGTACGACCAGGCCGTGAGCCTCTTCGAGAAAGAGGCCTACATGACGCGCATCAACGCGGAGCGCGAAGCCCGCCGCGGCACGTCCGACCCGACGTACCTCGTCTACGCGCTGGGCAAGAAGATGCTGATGGAGCTGCGCGAGGACGCGAAGGTGAAGTGGGGCAAGGACTTCAGCCTCCAGCGCTTCCACGACGCGGTCGTGTCACACGGCTACCCGCCCGTGCCCATCGTGCGTCAGCTGCTGCTCGGCGAGGACACGGCGCCTTCCGCGTCCCGTTAGTCATTGCCGGCATGGACCTGTCAGGGGCGGCTCACAACCGCTGGTTGATGGGAATCAACAGCCCATCTCCCTCACCCTCGCGGGACCCTTCGATGTCCAGAGTGACCATTCCCGTATCGGGGGCGACGTCGTACGAGGTCACGATGTCGCCTAGCCTCGTCAAGCCCTGCCTGAGTGCATCCAGGGTGCCCAGGGTGTTCAGCTCACTCAGGTCGGTGTTCTCTCCGGCGAACCGCGTCCAGGTATCGAGCCGCCCCTCGAAGACGATGTTGTCGGCTCCGTCCACCCAGCGGGGCAGGGTCGAATCGGGGACGCGCATGATGTGTTCGGTGACCACCTTCCGGCTCAGTCCCCCCAGGTTGCCGTGGAGGGCCGCGCCAAGGAACTCCTCGACCGTGTTCCGCACGGGAGAGTGAACGGTGCTCCTCGACATGCGATAGGCCTTGCTGAAGACGCCTGTCAGCGGCAGGCGACTCTTCACGGGCCGGAGCTGGGCGATGTCCTGGACCTCCATGTCATCCAGGATCCGTCGTTCCATCGTGCTCAAGCAGCGTTCGCGGATGTCCAGGAGGTCGAAGCGCGGCAGGAAGAGGAAGCGGTTCTTCCCCGGCACCTTGCTCCCTTCGAACGTCAGCCGGTGCAAGACCAGGAACAGATACGCCAGCAGCCGGGGGTGCTGGCGGCCGAATTGATTGGGCAGCCCCAGATCGTAGATGGCATTGGCGACATGCATCTCGTCATCGAGATGCATGTTATCCAAGAGCTCTTCGAAAGGGTGCTGGTTGCTGACAAGACGGTCGCCCAGGTGGTCCAGGTTCGTGGAGAAGTTCACCTGGATGCAGTCGCTAGCAATGAGCCCGCCGGAGGAATGGAGCGTGGCGGACCGGACTTCCGTCACCCGTTGATCCTCCGAGGGCCAGCAGCAACAGAGGCTCTGCCAGAAGGACACCGGCTGGGCACCCATTCGGACGTCGACGTCCTTGGAGGTCCGCTTGGGGGAGAACTTGAGCGGTGCGGACCGGGTCTGCCTCACGAAGGAGTCAATGGATTGCTTGGTCGTGCAGTGCGACAGGGCCTCGACGAGCGCCACGAGCTGGCCGACCTGGACCTTCCAGGCGGGGGCGGAGTCGTAGGGGTTGATGTCGACGTTGGAGACAAGCTCCAGGGTCGACGAGCCTCCCATCGTGCCTGTCTCGATGACCGCGTTCACGCCAGGCCGGACCTGGGTCTTGAACAGGGTCACGCCCTTGTACGGTTCTCCGAAGAGTCCTCCGGATTGGGTCCGCACATTGACGTGGTTCAACTCGACTTCGAATCCCAGGGACATGGCGAGGCGCCTCCCGCGAACAGTGGAATCATACCCGTATAACGCGATGCCCCAGGATAGACCGCGGGAGGGCGCAAAGCTCTCTTGTCTGCTCTTCACGCCGCTGCTTGCGGTGTTCGAGATTAACTCCGTGGGTTGCTCCGGCTGAGCTCTCAGCTCCGTGGGAAGCGCACGTGCAGCGAGCTGGGCCCGCGGTCCTGGAAGTTGGAGCCCTGGTAGTTGTAGGGCCTGTCGACGAACTCCCAGCGCGGAAACTCGAGCAGGGCGCGCAGGGCCTCCTCGACCTCGAGCCGGACCAAGGAAGCCCCGGGGCAGTAGTGGGCGCCAACCCCGAAAGTCATCTGCCGGTTGGACGTCCGGGTGATGTCGAAGCGGTCCGGGTCGGGGAACATCGAGGGGTCGCGGTTGGCCGAGGCGACCATTGCGTAGACGAACCGCCCCTTGGGAATGAGCGTGCCGCTCAGCTCTGTGTCCTCCTTGCACAGCCGGTTGATGGACAGGACGGCCGGCTCATGGCGCAGGCTCTCTTCGATGGCGCCCCGGACGAGCCCCCGGTCCGCCCTCAACGCGCTCAGGGCCTCGGGGTGCTTCAGCAGCGCGAGGACCGTGTTGGTGAGCTGGTTCGTCGACGTGACGAAGCCCGCGCCAATCATCTGGAAGGATTGGATGACGGCCTCGCCCGCGAGCTGGGGATTGCCGTCCTCTCCCGCGATGAGCTGGCTGATGAGGTCGTCGCCGGGCGCCGCGCGGCGCTTCTCCACGATGTCCCTCAGGTAGGCAAACATTTCGTGGGAGGTCTGCCGCAGTGAATTCCTCGCGTCGTCCGTGTTGACGCCCGCTCCCGCCGGCTTGAGCAGGTCCTTCGCCCAGCGCACGAACCGCGACCGGTCCGCCTCGGGGAGCGCGAACAGCTCTGCGATGGCATTGATGGCGATGGGCTCCGCGAAGTCCGCGACCACGTCCATCTCGCCCTGGCTCCGTCCCTTCACCAGGGCCCTCTCCACGAGTGCTGCGAGCCGGGGCCGGAAGCGCTCGAGCGCCGCGGGCGTGAAGCCCTTCATGATGAGCTGACGCAGCAGCGTGTGGCGCGGCGCGTCCTGGAAGAAGGTCAGCCGGGACCAGTTCGCGAGCATCTCCTTCGATGCCGCGTCCTCCCCCAGCAGTCCCATCCCCGCGAACATCTCGGTGGCGCGCTGCGAGGAGAAGCGCGGGTTCTTGGTGACCACCTCGATATCGGCGCCGCGCGTGATGATGAAGCTCTGGTAGGGCTCGAAGAAATACACGGGCGCCTGGGTGCGCAGCCGCTCGAACGTCGGAAAGGGATTCGCGAAGAAGCTCTCGCTCGTCAAATCGAAATCGGCGCCGGTGCTCGTGCTCATCGTTGCTCCATGGGTTTGGGCCGGCCGGGAAGGCTGGCTGGCGGCAAACCCTGCCACACCCTTCAGTGTGACGCCCGCCGTCCGCCAGGTCCCCAACCGGGTATGATTCAGCGCATGCGCACCAAGGCGGCCGGTCCCCGGGGCACGGGCGGGCGTTCTCCACGTCTCTCGCGGGACCTCGTGGTGGAGACCGCTGTCGCGCTCGTCCGCGACCAGGGATTGCGGCAGCTCTCCATGCGGACGCTGGCTGAACGGCTCGGGGTCACGCCCATGGCCGTGTACAAGCATGTCGCGAACCGGGACGCGCTCGCGCTCCTGTGCGTCGAGTCCATCCTCGGGGCCGTCGTGTTGCCGGAGGAGCGGCTGGCTCCCGTGGCTTGGCTCCGGAAGCTCGCGGGCCGCCTGCGCGCCGTGGGCCTGCGGCACCGGGGCCTGATGGACTTCCTGTTGGAGGAGGGCCCCGTCGTCCAGCCCGCGCTCGTCATCCTCGACAGGACGGTCCGCAAGCTGCACGCCGCGGGCATCCCCTGGAAGGAGGCGGGCGCGCTGCACAACACGTTCTTCTCCTGGCTGGCCGGAGCGGTTCGCAGACAGGAGCCCTGGGACGTGAGCACCCCGGGGGCGCCCCCTCCCTTCGAGAGGTTCTTCGCGGCGGCGGAGGCGCTCTCCGCCGGGGATTACCCGGGCCTGGCCCACAGCCTGCCTCACATGCGCGCCACGGATGCCGGGCGCGAGTTCGAGGCCAGCCTCGGCTTCATGCTGGAGGGAATCCAGCGGCGCATCGACGCACGGCAGACCTCCCCGCGAAAGCGTTGAGGCCTCCTTTCCACTTCAGTCCGCACGGCCCAGTTCCCAGTGCGCGGCGAGCGCCTCCCGCTCACCCAGGAGCGCCGCCGCTCCGCCCACCCGGGCGAGCACCGCGTCGCGGGCCTCGACCACCCGGCGCCGCACCGCTTCGAGGTCCACGCCGACCAGGGCGCCCTGGAACTTCGCCCACTGTCCGCGCACCATCACCGACTCGACATTGCCCGCATGCGCCTGGAGCACCACCGCGTCACGGGGGCGGTTGAGCGGCGTCAGGTTCAGCGCCCCGGCGCCGAGGACGATGAGGTCCGCGTCCTTTCCAGGGCGCAGCGAGCCCGTGACCCGCCCCAGGCCCAGGGCTTCCGCGGCATCGAGCGTCACCATGGGGAGCATGCGTGCCGCCTTGAGCGAGAGGACCCGGGACAGGCCCTCGCGCTCGTGGGCCCGCGCACGCTCCACCTGGAGCGCCAGCCTCATCGCGGTGAACAGGTCCCCTCCGTTGCTGGAGACGACGTCGCAGCCCAGTGTGGTCCGGACCCCCGCGTGCAACGCGCGTCCGGTGACAGGGAAACCCATGCCCATCTGGAGCTCTGTTTCCGGGGTCACCGCGATGGCGCCACCGCTTCCGGCGATGTGCTTCAAGTCCTCCTCGGAGCTCCATGTGCAATGGACGAAGAGCAGATCCGGACCGAGCAGTCCCTCGGCCGCCATCCGCTGCACCTCGCTCGGGCCCGGCATGGGCCACGCGGAACAGTGAGCGGTGATGGGGACGCCCAGCTCGCGCGCCGAAAGGATTTCCGCCCGGCTCTGCTCCCAGGGAATCTGCATCTCCGTCAGCGCGATGCCCATCCGGACCAACCCGCCGTCGGACGCAAGGCGGGTGGTGCGCAGGCGTCTGGCGTCCTGGAGCCGGCTCGCATGCGTGGGCAGCGCGGTGCTCTCCTGGGGCCCGGCGGCATAGCCATACGCGAAGAGGGCCCGGATGCCCGCGTCCTGGAGCGCCGTGAGCGCGGCGTCCGCGTGCTCGGGCGTTTCCATGCAATGGGAGTAGTCCACGAGGGTGGTGATGCCCGCGTCCAGGGCCTCCAGGGCTCCGGCCAGGTTGGCGGCATGCAGGTCCTCTGGCCGGAACGCGGGCGAGAGCTTCACCCGCACCGCCGCCAGATAGTCCATCACCGTCCAGTCCGCGCCCAGGGCGCGCAAGGGCGTCTGCCATGTGTGCCGATGCGCATCGATGAGCCCAGGCATGAGCAGCTTCCCGTGCAGGTCGACGACGCGGCAGTCCTCCGCGCGCAGCTCGGGCCCCATCGCGAGGATGACCCCGTCCTCCACCAGGACGTCGCCTCGCGGCAGGTCCGGCTGTTCGGGGTCGCAGGTGAGGACTTCCGCTCCACGCAGCATCCATCGGTCGCCCATCCGGTGCTCCTCCTGGAAGATGTCTGGAAGTATACACCGTATACCTCCGGCGCTCTCAGCGGACGACGCTGACCGCGAACGGCGCGAGTCCCTGCCGGCGAATCACGTGAGGCACCAGCAGGATCAGCGCCTCGGTCGCGCGAGCCGTTTCAATGCCACCCAGGTCCAGGATCCACTCCGGGCGCCATCCCAGCTCACCGAGCAGCACGGCGACCTGCTCCTTCGCGGCAGGGTCATTGCCTCCCAGGAACGCGGTGGGTGGCGTCGCGAGTGCTCCAGGCGCGGTCATCACGGTGAACAACATGGTGTTCAGCGACTTCACCACCCGGGTTTCCGGAAGGGCTTCCTGGAGCTTCTCCCCCAGGCTGCTGTCCGGAGGGCAAAGCCCTCCAGGAAGCCCGTTGGGCAGCCGCACCGTCGCGTTGGCCACATCCAGGAGCACCTTGCCTCGCAGGGGCTCGCGTAGGGCCGTCAGGGTCTCGAGCGCCGTGTCACCGGGCGTGGCGTGGATGACGAACGACGCCGCGCTGGCCGCCGCTTCGAGCGTCGTGTGGCTCACCGGCGGTCCCTGCCATGCGGCGGCTCTCTTCGCGGGGTCGGGCGTGCCAACGATGACCTCGTGCCCCTTGCCCGCGAGCGCACGCGCGAGTGTTCCACCGACGCGACCTGCTCCCAGAATGCCGAGCTTCATGAAATGGCTCCTTGTTCGTTTCAAGAGGGGACCGCTGTCAGGCAATGGCGCGCAGGACCTCGACGGCCTCGCGGTGGATTCCCGGTGCACAGGCGAGGAAGTCCTCGCTCGCGAGCGTCCAGGGCCTGCCGCGCGTGTCCGTCACGACGCCTCCGGCCTCGGACACGAGCAATGCTCCCGCCACGAGGCCCGAGCGCACGTCGCTGTGCTGCCAGAAGCCATCGATGTGTCCCGCCGCTACCAGCCCCAGCTGGAACGTGGCCGGCACGGTCATCCGCACCACGAGCGCCGCATGCAACATGGCCGTCACCGCCTGGCCCATACGCCGGTAGGTCTCGGGCGTCTCCCCGGGCTTCGCCTGCCCGGTCGTGACGATGGCGGCCTTGAGCTCGGCCTTGCTGGATGGCCGCATCGGCACGCCGTTCACGCAGGCGACCCCGGCTCCCCGCACCGCGGTGTAGAGGCGGTCCGCGACCGGTTCGTGGACCGCGGTGAGGACCGGGACGTTGTCGCGCACGAGCGTCGCGCTGATGCCCCACTCGGTCAGGCCATGGACATGGTTGACGTTGCCCTCCACGGGATCCACGACCCAGAACTCGCCCCCGGGAAGCAGGCCTCCTTCCAGCTCGTCCTCCACCCAGCCCGCCTCCGGACGCGCCGTCTTCAGAACCTCTCGCATCAGGCCGAGTGATGCCGCGTCGTTCTGGTGGATGGCCTTCACCACCCCGTCGCGGTCGGCGGGCGTCCGCTGGAGTGGCTCGAACCGTTCGAGCATCCCCGCGCCCGCTGTTCGCACGGCGGCGACCGCCACGGCGAGAAGCGCGCCGTCACTCGGGTTCATCCGCGCCTCCGCCGAGAGGCGGCGGGCCTGGTCGAGCCTGGCTTCAAGGGTGTTCATGGTCATGCTCCGTTGTGGATGCATTGACGATGCGCAGTCGCGAGGATAACCACCAGTTACATGTCGTCACCGCTGGAGTTACCGCCATGCAACTGGACTTGAACCTGCTGCTGGCCCTGGACGCGCTGCTCGAGGAGGGCAGTGTTGGCGGCGCGGCCAGACGGATGCACGTCACGTCGCCGGCCATGAGCCGCACGCTGGGCCGCATCCGGGACCTCACGGGCGACGCCATCTTCGTTCGCACGGGGCGCGACATGACGCCAACGCCATACGCGCTCGCCGTGCGCGAAGAGGTGCATGCCATCGTGCTGCGTGCCCAGGCGGTGCTCGCCCAGCGCGACGCGTTGGACCTGTCGCGGCTCGAGCGTGTCTTCACCCTTCAGTGTCACGACGCCATCGCCTCGGCCATCGGCGCGCCGCTGCTCGCGCGCATGCGCAAGGAAGCGCCGCGAGTCACCTTGCGGCTGCTGGCCGAGTCCGCGGCCGACACGAACGACCTGCGTCAGGGGAACGTGGACCTGGAGCTTGGCGCGGCCACGCCTTCACACCGCGACGTCAATCATCAGGTCGTCAGCCAGGACCGGCTCGTCGTGGCCCTGCGCGCGCGGCATCCCCTGGCGGGGCGCAAGCTCACCGTGCGCGCCTATGCCGGCGCGGAGCACGTCACCGTGTCCCGGCGCGGCCGGCTGCGAGACCCCGTGGACGAGGCGCTCGCCGCCCAGGGCCTCTCACGCCGGGTCGCCGCGGCCGTTCCCACGAGCGCCGCGGCGCTCCGCTTCGCCAGTGAGACCGACCTGCTGGTGGCCGTGCCGGAGAAGATGTGCGCCGCCGCGCTCAAGGCGCTGCACCTCAAGACCCTGCCAATGCCCGTGACCGTCCCGTCGCTGTCCATCGTGGCGGCATGGCACCGGCGGCACGAGCCCGACCGCGCGCATGGTTGGCTGCGTCAGCAGGTTCAGGCCGTGCTCACGGAGCTCACGGCCGCCGGGCCACGCTGACGCAGTTCCTCGTTCCCCCAGGCAGGTACGAAGGATGTGAGCGCAGGCCTTGAGGCAGCGGCCCGGAACAAGAGGATAAAGGAGAGGACGCTGCGATTGGACTTTCGCGGAACGGCTGAGGAGGACATTCGACTTCGCCCCCGTCTCATTCACGCCTCGGCTGATTGAGTCGGGTTCCAGGGAGAGCCGAGGAGACTGAGCACTGCTTGGGGCCGGGCACGGTAGTAGCCGAGCCCCAAGCGCAGCGCGTGCTGCAGTTCGGTCATCTCGTCAAAGAGGACGTTGTGCGTGGCGCGCTGGCGCAGGGGCCGCCACAGCCGCTCAATGGGCTGAAGCTGCGGGCTGTAGGGTGGGAGTCGGTACAGCGTCAGATGGGGGTAGCGCCGCAGCGCCCAATCCACCGGGCGGCCGCGGTGCCAGGGCGCGTTGTCGATGACGAGGATGACTTCGCGGTTCTGCGCAGCCGGGTAGGCCCGTGCGACGTCGAGCAGGTGGTGGGCAAAGGCCACCTGCATGCGCTTCGTCTTGGACAGCCCGTCCTTGCGGCGAGTGCGGGTGCGGCTGCCATACAGACGGCTCGTCACCGCGCCGGTGGTGACGTTGGCCGAGGCAAAGGTGTGCACCACGTCCTTGCAGTCGCGGGTGCCGATGACGGGGCGCTCGCCCTTGAGGCCCAGGGTGGCCGTCAGCGTGGGCACCATGGGAAATCTCGCTTCGTCCTGGCTCAAGAGGGCAATGTCGCCTGCTTGCGCCTGGAGTTTTTTTCGCTCAACTCCTGCCGGGCCTGCTGTTGGCGAGCCGGGTCTGCCCGCAGGAAGCGGTAGGTGGGCCGGTAGAGCCGGACTCCGTGGCGGCGACAGAAGTCGCCCATGGCGGTCTCGCGCACACGGATGCCTGTCTTCAGCTGGAGGAAGTCGGCCAGGGCCACGTGCGTCCAATTGGCGCGCTTGAGGCCACAGGCCCGGGGCCCCTGACGTATCCAATCCAGAATGGTGGGCCCCAGTTCCTCTGGGATGAGGGGCGTCTTGCCCGGCGCCCACTGAATCCTCAGCCCTTCCAGTCCCCCAGCTCGGTAGCGGGCCACAAAGCGCTGGATGTTGCGCGTCGTGGTCCCCAGGTCTTCGGCAATCTGCTGCTGAGGACGGCTCCGGGCGGTCATCAGCACCGCCTGGCACCTGTCGCGCAATCGGCGGTCCTCCGTCGTTCGGAAGCACGCTTCCAGCTCGCTCCTCTGCTCCTCACTCAGCTCCAGCCGGCTCATACAGATTCAACCCGCGACCACCGACGGATTCATCCGAGCCGTGAATCAGCAAGGCGACTCAAACCCGACCCATGTGCATTTGGCACTGAGGCTACACCGCCGTTTCCAGCTAAACGCTCCCGCCTCTATCCCAGATAGACACGATCCAAGCACAACTAAAATAAATCCCTGTCAAATGTCTGGCGGATAGTTCAATTTAGCCTGCTCAAAGAAATCCAATGTGGATTGATCGATAGTGCCACCAATGCCCAACTCCGCAAGCCTACCTCCAAGCTCACGGCAGCATTCATGAATCTTCGGAAATAGTCTTTCCATATACTGACCATCCTGGCCATGGCGAAGGACAATCCGGTCGAACGGCAATACACTTTCTTTGCCATCGTCATGCGCAAAAACCACTTGCTTCGCTCCAGAAGGCTGGTCGATTCGCACCACTCTGCCTTCGACCAGAGAGACGCGAGATGACTTAATAAGCATTAGTGCAATCAATCTGTTGATGATGGCCGAATTGAGGGTGAAGACTGATGGGCCATGGTAATTTAAAAAAACTTCAGTGTGGCTTTGAGGTAGCTGGGTAATCAACTGAAGCGTTTCTTGTGAGAACTCTAGCGCCGAGTACTTGCTGTAGAGATATGTTGGAGTTCCCACCGAGCGTTGCTGTTCGGTCCGTGTTTGTAGGTCGATTTTTGCAATCTCTTGGGCCAATCGGTATGCATGAGGGGACCCTGCTATCATTTCGAGCATCAAATCATGCTTGAAGTCCGCAATGCAGGCTCGAGCGAGATCGATTAGCCCACCATCTCCCGTACCCGAAATCAAAACTCGCTGTTTGGTGCCTCGCGTCCCAGTAATATGAGAAAGACCATCAGGAACCCAGTAAGAGAAGGTGTTGTCGCCTGGAATACGTGTGCTGCTACCCTGAGGGGCACCATCCTCCTCAAATCCGACTGCTATGATAGTTGCGTGGTATTCTTCGTTTACCAGTGCGCCCATTGGCCCTGTTGCCCGCAGCCGAACTAGCGGATCTCCAGGTTTACCCGCGATTTGCTCAAGATAGGTGACGGTATGGCTGAGCCGCAGTTCACAGCTAAGTAGGTGCTTCCATTTTTCAAATTCTTGAATTAATTGCTTGGTTACGGCGTCTGCGGTTCCGGCCGTCCAATCCAGCAGCGGCAGGCCAGCTTGGTCCTTGCGACTATTGTCTGCAGGCCAGTCGTAAATATGTGGATGAAGGTACCTGTGCGCGGCAGGTCGCTGGCGCGGAAGCAACACAGGCGCTGTCTCATACAACGTCACCTGAGCACCCGCGCATGCAGCAGCGATGGCGCAAGTCATGCCCGCCGCTCCTCCTCCGACGACAGCGACCTTGGCTCCTTTATTGAGGACGCCAGTATTAAAAAGACATCTGGTCAATGTGAGGGCGCGAACTTGCTGATTGTATAGCGTAATTCTTCGATCGTAGCTGCCAATGACATATAGGCCGCGCCAGGCCTTGGGTGACATAGCAGTCACAATATCATTTGGTCGCCATTGGACTTGCGAAGCCCCCGATAGGTGCGACTTTCCCGACCCCGATGGAGAGACGTCGGCAGGAAAAGGGTTCTTGGGAGACTCATGCGAATACTCAGGCGTTGCGAGAACGTTTTCCTGTGGCACGTTCTTTGCGGACGGCTTAGTGCCTGTATTGTCAGCGGGCTCACGCTTGGGACCTTGCTGAAACCCGGGCGCGCCTGTCGCACTTGTACGTGGCGATTCGAGACGAAGGCACACTGCTGTCGGACCCGCGAGGCTAAAGCCAATTTCAAACGTCACTCTAGTGTTTGAACCTAGTTGCCGCCAATTGAATCCGGGACTATCTGAAGCGCGCGCGACCAAAACGTCTCCGAACTGATCCCGACGGATCTTGGCAGACGATGCTTCTGAGCGAACAATGGCTCCCGACAATCTCAATATGACCCCGTCTACCCCAGTCAACTTTGCACGAATAGCTCTGCGTTGTGCAGCTGCAGTGCCACGAAGTTGGCGGAACAGCGAGTATGAAGCGTTTATGTCGCCATTAAGGTATAGCTGTCTCGCATACCAAAACTGAGCTTCATGTCGACTGTCGCCCGCAGTAAAGGATTGCCGGAGATGATATGTCACACTCGCAGACTCATCAGACTCTGAGGCAAGGAGAATTCTCGCCAACGAAAAATGAATATCCTTGTCCAGAGGATTTGACTCAAGCCCCTCCTTCAATACTTTAACCGCCGCAGTACGGTCCTCCTGGCGCTCCAAGGTTTTGGCCAGTGTAAGGGCAAGGTATGTGCTGCGCTTATTGGCTTGAAATGCTTTCTTAAGGGCCGCAAGAGCTCGCGGGCTTTCCCCCATGGCAGCCAGAAACTTAGCCTCGGCGTCTAAGATGTAAGAGTCATTAGGGAATGACTGATGTGCCTCTGAGATCATTCGCTCCAATTCTTTAATCTTGCGCTCAAGCGCCGGGGGGTCTGCGTCCTCAAACCCCTCCTTGAGTTCATCAATATTAATTTTCAATAACGTGTGAGTGTCGACCGAAGTCCCGGGACCATGGTTTCTTCCTTCTGCGATAATCCGCTTTGACTCCTGACGAAATCTCGTGCGCTCGATGCGATTGTCTGATGCTTCCGCTCGCTTCAGACTGAGTTCTGCCAATGAGTGACTTATACTTCTGTTCCACGGCGCCAAATCCTTCGCATGTCTAAGCAGCCTTGCCGCAACATCAAGGTGCCCTTCCCCGCAGTTCATTTCAAATATTGCCTCTTGTTGATAGAGGAATGCCTCTTTGGGGCAACGTGCATGCGCAGTCGCATATATTTGCCTTATCATGCTTAGGTCGGAGAACAATTTAACCAGTTCGCGAGCAGCAGTCAGTCCGCGCATCGCGTCGCGATCTGTGATATAGTCAATGTCTAGAGCCCCGAGAATTCGAACGTATTCGTCGAACCGCTCTTGTGAGTTGTCAAGGACTCGCTCAAAGACAATTTCCGCAATAAGAGGATGACGAGTGTGGTACTCGTAATCCTGGATTCGAGCGCTCTTTTCTGGGAATACAATATACTTTAGTGGCTTGAAAAGCCTCTCGGCGAATTCGTGGTATGGGATTCCGTGAACGCGAGATATTAAGCCTGCGCGAGCTGGAACATTGAGTCGATGTAGGATGCAGGTTGTTATGTAGAGCGACTGAGCATTGCTGTTTTCGATGGATTTGAATTCATCTAGAACAATATCTGAAAGCGGTTTCCCTAGGGTTGCCTCAAGAAGCGCAACTAGCAATTGGCGCCCGGACTTCTTTGCTAGCGACTCACGCTGTTGAGTGCGTTCAAGGCCGCCAAGGCTTCCAATGGAGTCATGCGCCTCGAGGAGCGCAATAAGGTCGTCGAGTTCCTTGGAGTCAAGGTAGGGAACCTCGAAGTCGCCGCTTAGTAAAGTTCCAAGGCGGTCAGATAGAACACTCCATGTGTGACTTCTTTCAGTCCCAATAATAGTAATTGCAACGCCTTCCGCACGAGCGCGCTGCAGAACAGTTTCCACATGGGAAATACAGTCGGCCACGCGGTCGACAAACAGGAAAACACGTTCTTTGCAGGCGGAAAACAGTTCCTGGAGTGGTTCAAATTGAGGCGCCGCAGATGAACGAAGAAACAGACATAGCTTGTTGTACTCTTTGGCGGCATCCCAAGCGAGTCTTCTGAGTAGCACGGATTTTCCGGAGCCCGCGTGCCCTGAAATCAAATAGAACTTTTGCCTATCAGTAGACTCGTCTTCTTCGTCGAAGAAGGCTTCCGACGCTATGTCGTCGGCAATAGTTCTCCGAACGTCAAGGCTACTTTCAATGGGCCCCCAGTCAGCGGAGTAGCCTTTGTAAAAAGCCTTGGGGTCGCAGTTTCCGCCTGCGAATGTTTCGTGAATGAACTCAACGTCGTTTTCCAAAAAAGCCGTAAGACTTGAGCTGGGGGTGTATCGTCCTTGCACACGGAATCGTCGAGTTAGCGGTGTTGCGTCGGGCGTTGCCAGCGATGCTAGCTTGCGAAAAGCCGGTGATACGCTTTGATCGAGTGCAGTTAGGCACTCTAGTAGTGAGCCTTTCAGACATATTATGTTTTTTGACCCCCACATGCGCTCATCTGCAGACGAAAATTCTTCGAGCACGAGATATGATCGGGGCCTTGGATGAGGGAGATTGGCTAGGAAAACAAGCGTCGCTCGTAAGTCTGGGTCGCTAGGTGAGCGACCGACTAGCAGTATTGGGTATTCATAGGCCAAAGACTCCAGTCGCTCAAAAAGATGAATCCGATTGCGTTTGTGTGTCGAGTATTGCTCTGGCGTAACTATTAGCGGGAGTTCAGGATTGCGGGTGCTTGTAACGCAGCCGTGCAGCTTAAGGAGCATTACCGCATCGCTCGCTCCAAGTCCCTTTTCCACCGACTGTCCATTTCGTATAAATGGTACACAGCGCTGGACCTTGTCGGCCACGCGGTCATAGGCTCGTTCTACTCCAACGTGAATGCATGTGGTTGCTATCGCGGCCCAATGCAATCTCGGCAGGAGCAGATGCGCCGGGTCTGGCTCTAGATCTTTGTAGGGGGTAGCGAGAACCTCTTGCACCATAGGCAAGCCTGATTCGGAGGCGGCAAGATCGATGATTTCATCCAGCGGACGGTTCACGAAAGACGGATCGAGGAAGTTACTGGCAATTAATCGCGACAAGTCGGCTAGACTTGGAGCCTGCAGTCCTTGAGGCGTACGGAGTGCCAGTTCAGTGGCGGCAGACAAGAAGAGCACTACGCGCCCTGTCTGTGCGTGACTTGTGAGTGTTTTGGGGAGTTCCATTGTTGTGGACCTACCTGTGAATTAGATTGTTGTGCGCTATTTAGAGCGTGCGCTGCATTTCTGCGGGACGCCGGCTCTTGCGGAGAATGCCTGCTTCAGATGGGGCAGCCCTAGCAGCATGCCAAGTAGCCCCATTTCTAGAGGCCCATTGATGCAACATGAATCGGACCAAGTGATGACGATGAGCGTCAAGATACGAGCGCAGGAACGACATCCACTTCGGCTTCCTGGTCCCCGGTTGTTGCGTCATACGCCTAAGCCGAGTCTGCCTGACCTTTACTAAGGCCTGTTGCCTTATAGCTAAGATAAAAAATCCTTGCTGCACCCGGTATTAAGCTTCATGGGGACGGCCTAGTGGTGTCGCCATCGACTCCAGGCCATGCCGTGCGTAAGCACCTGGGCTTGCCCACTGCATGTGCGAGGTGGGCCTCGGCACAAGGGCCACCCAGGCCGGGGGCGGCGGCTCAAGACCGCCAAGAGGTCCAGGTCCCTGCCACGCACCTGATGGGAGCGAGGTCTGGGGAGGCGTGGACTCCAAAGAGGCTCAGACGGCCTGTCCATCGGCCGGGAGCATCGCTCGGGCGGCGCCGTCAGTAGCCTTCTTCGAACCCTCTGCACCTTCCCTCCCTCTCAACAGGGCCCCGATCCCTCTTATGCGTTGCCTTCGTCGGGTACCTGGAGATCACTGGTGCCCGGTGTCCCTCCTTCCGGACGTCCAAAGTATAGCAGGACCATCAGTCTCGTGAGGCAAAAGCCCAACGCGCTCATGGTCAAGGGCCGGCCCGGGAGCACCGGGCCTCTATGCTTGACCGTCTCGCTGAAGAGCAGGAAATCGATTCCGAGGTCGAATCCGAAGATGTACTCGTAAACGGTGCACCGCTGCCGAGAGCGGTGGCGTCAGCACGGCCTGAAGGGCTTGGCTGATGCGCCTCGTCCGCGCCGGCCTCCTCGCGTCACCGCGGAGTACCTGCGGCTGCTGATGCAGCCGGTGGAGGCGGACCCTCGCCATCTGGGCTTCGCCTTCGCACACTGGACCTGTGGGCGGCTGGCCGCCTACCTCAAGGCGCGCACCGGGGTGGAGGTGAGCGCATGGTGGGTGGGCGAGTTGCTGCGATGCCATGGCTTCGCCTGGAGGCGGGCAAAGCTCACCAGCCGGCACCTGGCAGACGAGGAGGAAAAAAGCGCGCGCCCAAAGGCGCCTCAACTCCCTGCGGAAAATGGCTCTGAATCCCGGAGCGGACTTCGAGCTGTGGTGCGCCGACGGCGTCCGCTTCGACCTGCTGCCCGTCACGCGCTCCATGTGGAAGAGGAAGGGCAGCCGCCTGTGGCTACCCACTCCGGGCAAGAACGTGCGGGTAGGCGTGGTGGGCGCACTTCGCTACCCGGACCAGCACTTCCTCTTCACGCACCAGCCGGACCGAGTCACCTCGAGCCTCTTCCCACCGCTGCTCGAGAAGCTGGTAGCGCACGCCAGGCGCACGGCAGACGAATCGTGCTCGTTCTCGACAACGGGAACACCTTCACAGCCTGCCGCGCCCAGGCCGCCCTTGAGCAAGCTGCGCCGTGGGTGCGCCCCTTCTGGCTACCGAGGTACACGTCAGAGACCCTCAACTGGATTGAGGGCTACTGGGAGCACCTGAAGGACATCTACTTCAGCCAGATGCTCACCGAGGAGCGCGAAGCCTTCTACCCGGACGCCATCCGGTTGCTGCACCGGTTGCAGCAGACCGGACGGCTTCAGGCTCTCGCGCCTTGCACTACCCTCTGACAGGACTTACCCCGGGTGGCTTAGACGCGGAAGCCGCTCACGACGCCCTGGATGCCCAGGAAGGCGACCTCCAGCCGCTGGATGGCGGACTCCACGTCCTCGTTGGCCTGCACGCTGTCCTTCATCATCCGCGAGAAGTCCGTCACCACCGCCGTCATCTGCACGATGCCCGCGTTCTGCTGGGTGAAGGAGCTCACGATGTCCTGGGCCGCGCTGCTGCTGTCCCGCACGGCCTCCGTCAGCTCCTGGAGGCTCTCCCCGGACGAGAGCGCCTCGCTGATGCCCTCCGCCATCTTCTGGTGGGTGCTCTCCACGGATGCGGTGACGGCGCTCACCGAGGTGCTCATCTCCGACAGCAGGCCGCTGATGCTCTGCGCGCCGCGCTGGGACTGCTGGGACAGCGACCGCATCTCCCGGGCCACCACCGCGAAGCTGCGCCCATGCTCGCCCGAGCGCGCCGCTTCGATGGCCGCGTTGATGGCCAGCACGTTGGATTGATCCGACAGGCCCTTCACCGTCTGCAGGATGGCGGACGCCTTGCGCGAGCCCTCCGTGAGCCGCGCGATGGCCGGCATCAGCTCGCCCACCTGGGCGCGCAGGTGCCCCAGCGCCTCGCCGCTCTGCCTCAGGCGCGCCTGACCTGTCAGGCTGGTCTCCTCCGCGCGCTTCGCGACCTGAAGCACCGTGTTGGCCTGCCGCGAGGCGTCCAGCGACCGCTCCTGGATGTCCCGCATCGCCATGCTCGCCTCCTCGATGCTCGATGACTGGAGCGCCAGCTGCTGGGACTGCTCGCGGCTGATGTGCGTCAGCCCCTCGACGCTGCCCGCCAGCTCCTTCAGCGTCTCCTGGAGGGTGACGGGAATCGTGCGCAGGCGCTGCACCAGGTGGTTGATGCTCTGGGCCAGCAGGCCAATCTCATCCTTGGACTGGATGTGGATGACCTGGGTGAGGTCTCCCTCGGTGGCGATGCGCGAGGCGACCTGCGTGAGGCGCAGGAGGGGCTGGGCCACCTGCGCCACCAGCCACACCGACAGCGACGCGAGCACGCCCAGCAGGATGAGCCCCAGCAGGACCAAGCGCCGCTGGGAGCCGTCGTGCTCCTCCAGCATGAGGGCGAAGGAGGCCCCCATCTCCCGCTGATCCTCCTCGGTGGCGCGCGTCAGCGCGTCCCGCACCCGGTTGTAGCGCGCGGCCATCTCCGGGAGCCGGGCGGCGGCCTGGGCGTCCTTGTTGATCATCCGCTCGCTCGTGTCGCGGGCGAAGGCCATGTAGTCGCGCAGCTGCGCCTCCAACGCGTCCAGGCGCCCGGGGGCGATGGCGGGGTTGGTGCGCCCCTCGGCGAGCCGCTGGAGGAAGTGCTTCGCGATGGCGTCCGACTCGGCCAGCTGCTCCAGGTCCTCCGCCGCCACCGCGTCCTGGAGGCCCCGCTGCAGCTGTTGCAGGAGCACGTCCAGGTCCCGGCTGAGCAGCACCGCGGGGACATAGCCCTTCTCGATGCGCTCCAGGTGCCCCCGGGTGCTGCGCCCGAGCAGCTCCGAGAGCCCGATGATGGCCACCAGGAAGAGGGCCGCGAGGACGGGGAGCAGCAGGACCTTGTGCTTGAATCGCATGGCGCCGGGCTCGCTCTTTCAGTCCAGGATGGTGATGACCTTCACCCCAGGGGTAGGGGTGCCCGCGGGCACATAGCCCACGGCGCCAGGGTTGGCGCGCACGAAGGCGAGGACCTCGTTCTCGGACGGCAGCTCGGGGGGCGGCACGTCGCGGCCGGAGAAGATGCGCTGCTGCCAGAACGCCCGGACGGCGGGCAGCGAGCGCTTCATCACCTCGTCGCAGAAGGCGGCGCGCACCGGCGAGCTGTCATTCAGGTCCACCGGCATCGCCGTGGTGCCCGAGTCCCACTGGGTGCTCTTCTTGAAGAAGAGCTGCGACAGCCGCGCGCGGCTCAGCTCCATCACCGGGTTGGAGGGATGGACCACGACCTTGTAGGTCGCCGACGGGGCGCCCTGCGCCGGTCCGGCGAAGAGCCCGAGGAACCCACACAGCAGGAGCAGGGAAAGCGTTCTCATGGCGTCTCCAAAGGGGGCGGGGCCTAGAAGCTGAACTGCGTGCCCAGGGACACGAGCCGCGTGTGGTGCTTCGGGTGGAGGAGGGCCGCCAGGTCGTCGGTGGGCTCGGGCATGGCGAAGCGGTTGCCGATGACGTTGTGGAACGACACCTTGAAGACGAGGTGGGGGTCGAACCAGTAGTTCAGCCCCACGGCGACCTCGCGGTGGCGCAGGTACGAAATCGCTCCGGCGGACACGGTGTTGGGCACCCAGGTGCGCGAGCCTTCCACGCGTCCGGCCACCTGCCAGTGCGGGGTGACGAAGTACGCCGCCTCCAGGTAGCCCGTACGCGCCTGGGTCTCCTCGGCGAACAGGTTGAAGAACTCGGCCCGCAGCCACAGCGACTCGCCCAGGTACTCGGCGCCCACGCCCAACACGCCCAGCACGTCGTGCTCGCCTTGCACCTTCTCCTCCGGGTTCCGGGACACGAACCCGGATGTGGTGAAGCGCAGCCCTTCCAGCGGCGCCCACAGCGCCAGCCGCCCGCCAGCCATCTGCGATTCAATGACACACAGCCCGCCCTCCGCGTCGTCACAGTCCTGGGTGAGGGGGTCCTTCTGGTCGAGGAAGCCCCCGTAGGCGTCGTACTCCACCATCCACTCGCCCGGCAGGTTGATGCGGCCGGTGAGCCCCAGGCCGTTGTAGTTCTCCACGCCAATCGACGTGGGGCCGTACGTCCCCTGCGGCAGGGCGTTGAAGGGCTGCAGCGTGCCCACGTCGTAGATCTCCGAGTAGAGCGCGAGGGGGAGCTGGTTGCGGCCCACGCGCAGGCGGAGCTTGTCGGAGAAGGCGTACTCCGCGAAGGCGTAGTCCACCTCCAGCTCCAGCGCCTGACCGTGCTCCTTCTCGAAGGAGAACTGCGTGTTGACGACGAGGCGCTCCATGGGGAGGGCCCGGAACAGCAGCGTGCTGCCCACGTCATGCAGTCCCAGATCATCGTCGCCGCTCAGGTAGACGTTCTCCCAGGTCCTGCCGGTGCTCAGGTGCCCATATCCGTGGATGAAGAACTTCCCATCCGCCAGGGACATGCCTGACGCGGTGCCGGATAGCAGGAGGACTCCCATACACAGGGAAAGCCATCGCAGATGAAACATGGAAGTGCCTTTCAACGACGGGGGCCGCCGCCGCCGACTCGACCGGGGGTCCTGGCTGAGTGGATTGTAGCTGTATAAGAAAATTGAACCTCCTTGTCCAGGGGAGGGGAGGAGTGATCCGCGTGCCGCCAGCCCCGGAATCACCGCTGTTGTTTGGGTGGTGAAACAGATGTCTGTCTATTCGGGTTGTCCGCTTGAGCCGTGAAACGCGGGGCCCGCCAGGGCGGCTTCAAGCCGGAAAGGCGCACCCACGCGGTCCCCGGGCCCCACAGTCCGGAGGCCCGAGAAACAGGCGGCCAGCCGAAGGGGGGCCGGCCTGCCGCGACCTCCGCCGCGCGGTTTCCAACGTCCGCGTCACCACCTCCTCGAACCGTTCCAGATCGCCGGACTTGGGGAGGAAGGCCACGACACCGGGCGCGTGGGGATCGTCGGAGGAGCTGTGCATGATGATGGGGAGGCCCCGGAGCTCCTGCACCTGGATGAGCGCGCTACACAACGCCACGCCGTCCATGCGCGGCATCATCCTGTCCGTCACCACCAGATCCGGATGCCGCCGCCGGGCCACCTCCAGGGCCTGCAGGCCGTCGCCCGCTCGAAGGACGTCGTGGCCCATCGACTCGAGGATGTCGGAATAGAGATCGAGGAGTTCGACTTCATCGTCAACGAGGAGAATGGTGCTCATGGCGGGGTCTTCCTTTCGCGAGGTGATGGCCCGAACTAAATTCCATCCCTCTCTCAGTAGACCCCCGACGCCCGCGTTGTGATGGCCGGCGAGCCGCGGGTTCAAGGCGGTCCCGGGGCGCGTCACAACGGCGCGCTCGGCACTCCATCTCCATCTTCTTGAGAAGGATTGAGAGAAGAAGGAGACCTCGCGTGCAAATCGATGAAAGAAAACAATGGGAAGACGACCTGCAGGCGCTCTGCGCCCGGGGTGAGTACAACCGCGCCGTCGAACAAGCGATGATCGCCTACGGGCCAGAGCTCCGCCGGCTCATGAGCGCCATCCTTCGGGACGAGACCCAGGCCCAGGAGGCCTTCAGCCTCTTCGCTGAGTGCCTCCTGAAGGGTCTGCCGGAGTTCCGGTGGGAGAGCTCCTTCCGGACCTGGTCGCAGCGCATCGCGCGCAACGTCTGCTTCAAGCTGCTGAACGCGCCCGCCGCGCGGCACCGGCACGTCAGCCTGTCCGCCATCTCCGCCATCTCCGCCATCTCCGCGCCTCGGCGCTCCACCACGAGCCCCTGGCGGCGCAGCACCGTCAAGGACCGCTTCCGCGCGCTTTGCCAGCGGCTGGACCCCGAGCAGCAGAAGCTGTTGATGCTCCGGGTGGATCAGAAGCTCCCCTGGCCGGAGGTGGTGCGCGCGATGTCGGACTCCAACGAGTCGATGACGGCCGAGGAGCAGGCCCGCAGGGCGGCGGCGCTGCGCCAGCAGTTCCAGCGGCTCAAGGCCCAGCTGCGCACCCTGGCCATCGAGGAAGGGCTCATCGCTCTCTAGGACACTCGCGCCTGACAGGAGGCCCCGTCACTCACACCCCCTGGTTGCCTTGGGTGAGGAGGTCTTCGATGTGACCGGGAAACGGCTCCTCCTTGAGGAGCCGCTCGGCGAAGAGCGCCAGCCAGCCATCCCCGTCCCCCGCATTGATGCACTCGTAATACCGGTCGAACACTTCACGGACGCGCAGGTCTTCTCCTTGCCGGGAGCTCAGGGGAACAGCGCCTTCAGCTCGCCCAGGACGACCTGCGGCTCCAGCGCCTCGTCCGACTTCGCCGAGTTCGCGAGCTCCTGCAGCTTGTTCAGCACCGCGCTGAACGTCTCGAGCGACGAGGTCAGGGTGTCGATGCCGCTGTAGAAGCTGACGAACAGCAGCCGGTGGGCGATCTCCGCGGGAGACAGGCCCACCATCAGGCCCCAGTAGAGATGGAGCGCCAGGTGCAGCCGCCGGTTACCCATGCGGGCCGCCAGCAAGGCGATGACGATCTGCTCGCGGTCCCGGGCGAACTGGGCGAACTCCTGGACCTGGGCGAACTTCCGGGAGGTGTAGAACTCGCTCATCATCTCCTTGAGGAGATCGCTGGACTGGGAATACATGTCCTGGATGATGCCCCGCGAGAGCTTCGCCAACGGGTCCGACGGCTTGTTGTTGTAGCGGATCCGGAGCCGCTTGAGCGCGTCCGGGGAGAGGAGGTTCGAAACCTCCTGGGGCTGCGTGTCGGGCGTGAGCGGGAAGGTTGCGGCCGGGGGCTGCTGCACGAACTGTCCTGGTTCCATGTCGTCTCCTTGGATTCACTGCGGATTCACTGCACGTGATGACTCTCGGTGGAGGGGCTGCTGCCGGACGGGTATCCCCTCCACCAGGAGCCGGGGTCTGCTTCACCGGCATCGGGTGGGTGCGCTGCCATCGCTGGCTCTGGCATTGCCGGGCGTGGGGGGGCGCCTTCTTCGCGAACGCGCCGCGGGACCCGCCGGGAGGCCACCTGCGCCACCAGCGCCTCGAACTCAGCGGGGTGGCGGCGGATGCCCGCGCCGTCCGCCTCCATCGCCAGCAGCCACCGTTCATCGTGTGAAAAGGTGGCCCAGCGGAGCGCCGTGGGTTCCGTCTCCAGCACCGCCGAGATCACCCAGCGCCCATCGCTGCTTCCCTGGCGCCAGAGCAGGCCGCGGCCGCTCTCGTTCGCGGTGAAGAGGCACGAGCCGCTCCTGTTCCACACCAGGTGCTGGATGGGCCCCTTGTGCTCCTGGGGGCACGCCACCAGGTCGTAGCCGCGCGAGTCCCAGATCCCCACCAGCCCTCCGGCGTCCCCGGTGGCGAGGAACTGCCCATCCGGGCTCCAGGCGATGCGGCGGGCCGGGAACACCAGCCGCAGGCTCCACAGCAGCGTGTCCAGCGTGCAGCCGCTCCTGACGTCGTAGATGCGGGCCCAGCCGTCATCGCAGGCGGTGGCGAGCCGCAGGCCCGATGGGTTCCAGGCCAGGTCCTTCAGCGCGCCCCTCTCCTTGCCCGGGGAGCGTGTTGGGGCCTCGCTCGTGAGGTCCCAGAACCAGGGCCCCGGCTGGTCGCGCAGGACGAGTCCCAGGAACCTGCTTTCGGGATCCCACACCCACCGCATCAGGTCGCCGTCCACCTCCTTCCCGCGGGCCTTGAGCTCGCCGGAGTCCGTCCACAGCGAGAAGGTCCTGGGCCCGTCCTGGACCGCGACCTGCCTTCCATTGGGACTCCAGGCGGCCGCGAGCCCATGCCCCCTCGCGCTGGGGGCGGTGCGCAGGTCGTGGCCCTTCCACAGGCAAAGGGAACGGGACGAGGCATCCGGGATGGCCGCCAGACTCGGATCAGTGGGGCTGTAGAAGGCCCACGCGGTGTCAGGAGCGCCCGGCTTCAGCGGGAACTCCAGCGGGTAGTCCTGCCGGGGGATGGGAGAAGCCACCTTCATCAGGACCTGCTCCATCTCCTCCCAGGTCCCCCGGCGCTCGGGGCCGCCGCGCCTGTCGTCCCAGATGCGCGCCGTGGCATCCGAGCTCACGGTGACGAGCCGCATCCCGTCGGGACGCCACACCACCTGGTGGATGCTTCCGGCGTGGCCGGTGAGCGTCGCCAGCACCCGGCCGCTCTCCACGTCCCAGACCTGGGCGAGGTTGCCGCTCCAGGTCGCGAGGACGCCGCGCCGCCGGGGATTCCACGTGAGCCCTCCCGGCGAAGGGTCCTTCACGTGGAGGACATTCGAGAGAAGGCCCGAGTCCGCGTGCCAGAGGCGCACGGTCCCGGTGCTGGCCGCCGCGAGCCACTGTCCATCCGGGCTCCAGGCCAGGTGATCCACCGCGTCAGGCGTCTCCAGGTGCTGTTGCTTCAGCTCGGCTCCGGACCCGCGGAAGACGACGACCCCCTTCGCCCCTCCCGCGGCGAGCGCCGGCTCACGCGGGTGCCAGGCCACCGTCCGGACCCCCTCCACGGGGAACGTCTCCTGCCGGGTGACGGTGTACCGGGGCTCGCGCCGCGTCACGCGCCAGACGCCCACCTCGTCGAGCCCGGCGGTGGCGAAGCGCTCTCCACCGGGCGCCCAGGCGGCGTCCAGCACCTCGGCGCACCGGGGGGACTGCGCCGGCCCGGGGTCACCCACCGGGACCCGCGCTTCCCGCGCCACGCCGAGCACGGCGGCATGCCGCGCGGTGTCGCCCTGGCCGGCGCCGTCGTTGCCGTACGGCCCGAGCAGCAGCTCCCCGTCGGGCGAGAGCTGGAGGCCCCAGGGGTCGCGCGTCCCCGCCTTGTACGGGGGGCGCAGCAGGTGGGCCTCCATCTTGTCCACCGTCATCACCTGGACCCCGCCATCGTTGCCGCAGCAGGCCAGGTGGTTGCCCCGCGCGGCCCAGACCAGTGCCGTCACTCCGGGGGCGCTGCCGGTGGTGTCCTCCTGGATGAGCGTGGGCTTCGCGCCCGGCGACTGGAGTTTCCAGAGGTGGACCCGCCCCGCCATGTCTCCGGTGGCCAGGTGCCTGCCATCCGGGCTCCAGGCGGCGCAGAGGATGGCCGCGCGATTCGAGAGGACGCTCAGGCAGGTGCCGCGGCGCTCGAGCACCCCGCGCAGCACCTCGTCGAGCAGCGCCTGGAACTCCGGCGGGGGAGAGGGCCGCTTCCGCGTGGAGCCGTCGTCCGCGGGGGCAGGGCGGGTG
>NZ_RAWK01000083.1 GCF_003612165.1 Corallococcus aberystwythensis
CCTGGAGGAGGAGGGCCAGGAGGCCCACTGCGGACGCGGCCAGGAGGAGACTGGAGGCGATGAGCATGTCGCCACCCTAGAAGCCCCACAAGGCGGGACCGGGGCGGCGGGACGGCGGGACGGCCAACTCGCCGTGACACCCCGGTGAAGCCGCCCGGCACCAGCCGCCGGGCGCTACTCCAGGTCGCGGCTTCGCGGGTGGCGCACGTCCTTGCCGCGCACCATGTAGATGACCATCTCCGCCACGTTGAGCGCGTGGTCACCAATGCGCTCCAGGTGCTTCGCGATGAACATCAACGCCGTGGCCCGGCGGATGTTGCGCGAGTCCTCCATCATGTAGGCCAGCAGCTCGTTGAAGATCTTCAGGAAGAGGGCATCCAGCAGGTCGTCCCCCTTGAGGACGTCCTCGGCCTTCGCCGCGTCCCCGGACACGAACGCATCCAGCGCCTTCTTCACCTGCTGCTGCGCCAGCTCCGCCAGCTTCGGCGTGTCCACATAGGGTGCCAGCGGCGGCACCTGGTTCAGGTCCATGGCGCGCTCGGCGATGTTCACCGCCAGGTCGCCAATGCGCTCCAGGTCGGTGACGATTTTCAGCGCCGTGGTGATGAGGCGCAGGTCGGACGCGGCCGGCTGGCGCAGCGCGAGGATGCGGCGGCACAGGTCGTCGATGTCGACCTCCAGCCGGTTCACCTCGCGGTCCGCGCCCACCACCTGCTCCGCCAGCGCCGAGTCGCGCTCGGTGAGGGCGCGGGTGCTCTGGGCGATGAGGGTCTCCACCTTGGCCCCCATGGCGAGCAGCTTCTCGCGCAGGTTGCGCAGGTCCTGCTCGAATGCCTTGTCGGTGTGCGTGGCCGCCATGTCGTCCTGTTCCGTCCTTCGCGGGCGTTCAGCCGAACTTCCCGGTGACGTAGTCCTCCGTGCGCTTCTCGTGGGGGTTGGTGAAGATCTGCTCCGTGGGGCCGCACTCCACCAATTCCCCCATGTAGAAGAAAGCCGTGCGGTCGCTCACGCGCGCGGCCTGCTGCATGTTGTGGGTCACGATGGCGATGGTGTACGTGGCCTTGAGCTCGTGGATGAGCTCTTCAATCTTCGCCGTCGCGATGGGATCCAACGCGGACGCGGGCTCGTCCATCAGCAGCACCTCCGGCTCTATCGCGAGCGCCCGCGCGATGCACAGACGCTGCTGCTGGCCGCCGGACAGCCCCAGGGCGCTCTCCTCCAGCCGGTCCTTCACCTCGTCCCACAGCGCCGCGCCGCGCAGGGACTTCTCCACCCGCGCGGCCAGCTTCGCCTTGTCCTTGAGGCCGCCCACGCGCAGGCCGTAGGCGACGTTCTCGAAGATGGACTTGGGGAAGGGGTTGGACTTCTGGAACACCATGCCCACGCGCCGGCGCAGGTCCACCACGTCCAGCGAGCGGTCGTGGATGCTGCGGCCGTCCAGGAACACGCTGCCGTCGTGGTTCGCGCCGGGGATGAGGTCGTTCATCCGGTTGAGCGAGCGCAGGAAGGTGGACTTGCCGCAGCCGGACGGGCCGATGAGCGCCGTCACCTTGTGCTCGGGGATGGCCAGGCTCACCTGCTTGATGGCCACCTTGCTGCCGTAGCGCAGGGTGAGCTCGCGGGCTTCCATCTTGTTGCGCGGCGTGGCGGAGGAGAGGGGCATGGGATGGGCGAGCGTCAGTGGCCGGCCGCGGCCTTGCGGCGCGTGCGCGTGCGGATGATGACCGCGACGAGGTTCAGGGCGAAGGTGAGCAGCAGCAGCACCAGCACCGTCGCGTACAGCAGCGGGCGCGTGGCCTCCACGTCTGGCGACTGCGTGGCCAGCACGTAGGTGTGGTAGCCCAGGTGCATGAACTGCGAGTTCAGGCTCGTGGGCAGGTCCGGCAGGAAGTAGGCCGCGCCGGTGAAGAGGATGGGGGCCACCTCGCCCGCGCCGCGGGAGATGGCCAGCACCGCGCCGGTGAGGATGCCCGGCAGCGCACCCGGCAGCACCACCCGCGCCAGCGTCTGCGACTGGGTGGCCCCCAGCGCGAGGCTCGCGGTGCGGTGCTCCTGCGGCACGGCGCGCAGGGCCTCCTCCGTGGAGACGATGACGACGGGCAGGGTGAGCACCGCCAGCGTGAGCGACGCCCAGAGGATGCCCGGCTGGGCCCAGTGCAGCTCCTCGTAGCCCAGCGCGTGGTCCAGGCCCTTGCCCACGAAGAGGATGAAGAAGCCCAGGCCGAAGAGGCCGAACACGATGGAGGGCACGCCCGCCAGGTTCGCCACCGCCACGCGCACCGCTCGCGCGAGCAGGCTGGAGGGTGGCGCGTACTCGTGCAGGTACACCGCCGTCAGCACGCCCACCGGCATCACCGCCAGCGTCATCAAGAGCGTGAGCGCCGCGGTGCCGAAGAGGGCGGGGAAGATGCCGCCGCCCATCATCCCGTCCGTGGGCGCCTGGGTGAGGAACGTCCAGGACAGGTGGCTCCAGCCGCCCCGGACGACGTCCAGGAGGATGAGCGCGAGCATGGCCACCATGACGAACGCGGCCAGCCCCGTGAGAGACATGAGTGACAGGCCCACGACCTTGCGAGTGGCGTGCTTCACCCCGCACCTCCCTTGAGCCGCTGGATGACCTTCTTCGTCCACACCCCCGCGAGCATGTTGAGGATGAAGGTGAAGAGGAACAGCTCCACGCCGATGAAGAAGAGCAGCGCGTAGTGCGGACTGCCCACCACCACCTCGCCCATCTCCGCGGCGATGGTGGCGGACAGCGAGCGCACCGAGTCGCCCAGGTTGGCGGACACGATGGCCGCGTTGCCGGAGGCCATCAGCACAATCATCGTCTCACCGATGGCGCGCCCGAAGCCCAGCACGCACGCGGCGAGGATGCCGGGGGCCGCCGCCGGGAGCACCACCTTCCACGCCGTCTCCCAGGGCGTGGCGCCCAGGGCCAGCGAAGCCTCGCGGTAGCTGCGCGGCACGGCGGTGAGCGCGTCCTCCGTCACCGTGAAGATGACGGGCACGATGGCCAGCGCCAGGCCCAGCCCCGCCACCACGGCATTGAGCCGCGACGTGAAGCCGAAGGTGTCCTGGAGGAACGACGCCATCACCATCAGCGCGAAGAAGCCCAGCACCACGGACGGGATGCCGGCGAGCAGTTCGATGGTGGGCTTGAGCACTTCCCGCAGGCGGCGGGGGGCGAACTCCGCGGCGAACAGCGCGCCGAAGATGCCCAGGGGCACGGCCACCAGCATGGACACGGCCGTCGTCTTCAGCGTGCCGATGAAGAGCGGAATCATGCTGACCTTGGGCACGCCGGACACCGGCTGCCACATGTATGCCAGGGGCTTTCCCTTCCGCACCAGCTGCGGGAGGAACATCTTGGAGAAGCTCGCCTCCTCGCGCGCCGCCGTGTCGGTGACGAGCAGCAGCGCCTCCTTCGCCACGAAGACGAGGATGAGCACCAGCGCGGCGATGCCCGTGAAGGCCACCGCCGTGATGAGCGCGGCGATGGCCTTCTCCTTCAGCTGCCGCCGCCGGGCCGCGGGCGACAGCATGGGCAGCGCCACCGGGGGCGCGAGGTCCTGCTCCTGCATGACGGCCTGTCTATCCAACATGGGACCCCCGCGCCGGGTGACAATCGCGTGACGGCGACTACTTCACAGGGAAGTAGCCGACCTGGGTGACGATGGCCTGACCCTCGGGGGACAGCGCGAAGTCGATGAAGGCCTTCACCTCGCCCGCGGGCGCCTTGCCCAGGTAGAAGAACAGGTCGCGCGACAGCGGGTACTTGCCGCTCTTCACGTTCTGCGCGGAGGGGGCGAAGGACTCGTTGCCCTTCTTCACCTTCAGCTCCTTGATGCCCTTGCCGTACGCGGCGCCGCCGTAGCCGATGCCGTTCTTCTCCTTGGAGACCGCGTTGACCACCGCGGCCGTGCCGGGGAGCGTCTGGGCCTCCGGGGCGAAATCCTCGCCGCCCAGCACGTGGTCCTTCACGAAGACGTAGGTGCCGGAGGAGTTCTCACGCGAGTACGGGACGATGGGGGCGTCCTGCCCGCCCACGTCCTTCCAGTTCGTCGTGTCGCCCAGGTAGATGGCCTTGAGCTGCTCCACCGTGAGCGCCTCCACCTTGTTGGTGTCGTTGACGTAGAAGGTGACGCCGTCCTTGGCCACGGACAGCGCGGTGGGCGCGGCCTTGTTCCGGGCCGTCAGGCTGTCGGACTCCGCCTTCTTGATTTCACGGCTGGACATGGCGATGTCGGTGGTGCCGTTCTGTAGGGCCGCCAGGCCCGTGCCGGAGCCGCCGCCCGTCACTTGAATCTTCGTGGCGGGGTTCTTCTTCATGAACGCCTCCGCCCAGCGCTGGGCGAGGATGACCATGGTGTCCGAGCCCTTCACCGTCACCGTGCCTGCCTGGGCGGAGAGCGGGAGGACTGCGAGCCCGAAGGCGACGAAGCTTGAGAGCAGAGTCTTCTTCATGAGGTGTCTCCTCTAGAAACGTGCCTGTATCCGCAGGGTGAACAGTCTTCGGGCGTCTCGAGGGTGTCGAGAACCCGTGTCGATCTATGGGCCCGATGTGGCTGTTTGACGGCCCCTGCGTGACAAATGGGTGACGGCAGGGGGGGAGCTTGCCTACCCGGCCGCCGGGTCCACGATGCGGTAGCCCACCCCGCGCACCGTCTCCAGCAGGGCGCGCGCGGGGCCCAGCTTGTCGCGCAGGCGCATCACGTGCGTGTCGATGGTGCGCGTCTCCAGCGCGCTGGACAGGCCCCAGACCTGCTCCAGCAGTTGTTCCCGCGTCTGCACCCGGCCCAGCCGGGCCATGAGGTACTCCAGCAGGCGGAACTCCAGCGCGGTGAGGGGCGTCTCCTTCTCCTCCACGAAGAAGCGGTGCTGGGTGACGTCCAGGCGCAGGGGGCCCAGCGCCAGGGGCGGCGAGCCCTCCACGGGCGCGGACGTGCGCCGGAGGATGGCCTTGAGCCGGAGCACCAGTTCGCGCACGGAGAAGGGCTTGACGACGTAGTCATCCGCGCCGACCTCGAAGCCGCGGATGCGGTCCGCCTCCTCGCTCTTCGCGGTGAGCATGACGATGAGCACGTCACGCAGGCGGGGGGTGGCGCGCAGGTGGCGGCAGACCTCGATGCCGGACAGGTCCGGCAGCATCAGGTCCAGCAGCACCACGTCCGGGGACTGCTCACGCGCGGCGGTGAGCGCCGCCTCCCCGGTGAAGGCCACGCGGGTGGTGAAGCCCGCGCCGCGCAGGTTGAAGTCGATGAGCTCCGCCAGGTCGCGCTCGTCGTCGACGATGAGTACGTGGGACATGTCGGGCACGTACTGTGCGCGCATCGCTTCGCGCCTACGTGACGCGCCGGCAACAAGTACGTCACGTCCGTCACGGGCGCCGCAGGGGACGTCCCGGGGCCGCCATCCATTGCAGGGAGAAGGTGCGCCCCTCGGGCCGCAGGGCGACCGCGCAGCCCTTGCGGAACTTGTCCGGCAGGGCCTGGCCCAGCGCGAGCGCGGCGGCGCGCTCCAGGGAGGGATTGTGTCCCACCAGCGCCCAGCCCGGCCCCACGTCGCGTGCCAGCTTCAGCACGTTGCGGGCCGCGCCCTTCATGGGGACGAGCGCGGGGTGAACCTCCACGTGGGACAGGCCGAGCGCGTCCGCGAGCAATTCCGCGGTCTGCACCGCGCGCACCAGGGGGCTGGTGATGATGCCCATGAGCGGCGTGAGGCGCGTGAGCTTCTTCGCGTGCTGCCGGAAGGCGGCGCGGCCCTGGGGGGTGAGGGCGCGGGCTTCGTCGCCCAGGGCGTGGGAGTCCTCGGCCACGGCGTGGCGCACGAGGAGGAGGGGCAGGTCGCGGTCGGCCATGGGCGCGCGTTGTAGTGCGATTCCAGGCCGCGTGGATGTGACGAACGGGTGGACTGCCCTGTGGCTTACTCCACGCCGCCCAGGAGGAAGGCGAGCAGGAGCAGCGCGAGCACGCTGGTGGTGATGGCGGCGAAGGTGCGGTCCTTCTGCGCGCGGAAGATGCCCAGGGACAGGGCCACGCGCAGCACGGGCACGGTGATCATCACCAACAGCCCCGCCATCACGAAGGACTGGCCGCGCACGGCCATGACGCCCTCGAAGACGTCCGGCAGCCGGTGCGGCGCGGAGTCCGGCGAGGTGAGGCGCTGGAGTGCGTCCGGCGACGAGAAGTAGTCCGGGTGGCGGAAGAAGGTCATCACCATGCCGCAGGTGACGAGCGACAGGCTGAGCAGCACGCCGCCGCGCAACAGCTGGCTGATGAGCAGCTCCGGAGTGAGCGGCACCACCTCCTCTGTGACGGCGGTGGTGGTGGCGGCGGCCGTCTCGCGCGGAGACGGAGGTTCGGCGGGTTCCGGGCTCATCCGTGGATTCCCTTGGACAGCATCTCGTATGACACCCAGAGCAGGACCGCGATGAAGAGCATGCGCAAGGAGCCGCTCTTGAGCTTCGTGAGGTAGCGCGAGCCCGCGAACGCGCCCAGCGTGACGCCCACGCAGACGGGGCCCGCGATGAACGGGTCGATGTCGCCGCGCGCGAAGTAGATGCCCGCGCTGGCCGCCGCGGTGACGCCAATCATGAAGTTGCTGGTGGCGGTGGAGACCTTGATGGGCAGCCCCATCGCCAGGTCCATGGCCGGCACCTTCAGCGCGCCGGAGCCGATGCCCAGCAGGCCGCTCACCGTGCCCGCGATGTACATGAGCCCCAGGCCCACAAGCGGACGGTGCACGCGGTACGCCACCTCACCGCCGGTGGACACGTCGTAGTAGCTGCCATGCAGGCCCAGCCGGTCCGCGAGCGCATCCGGCGGCGGCTCCTTCCGGGGGCGGTCGTCCTCGCGCAGCTTGCGCAGCATCGCGAGCGCCGAATAGGCCATCACCGCGCCGAAGAGGAAGTACAGCGCGCGGCCCCCCACCATGCCCGCGAGCATCGCACCCGTGACGGCACCCGCCACGGTGGCCACCTCCAGGAACATGGCCACGCGCATGTTGGCCAGGCCGTCGCGCACGTACGCCGCCGCCGCGCCGCTGGACGTGGCGATGACGGACACGATGGACGCCCCCACCGCGTAGCGGATGTCCACCTTGAGTACGAGCGTGAGGACGGGGATGAGGATGAGGCCGCCGCCCAGACCCAGCAGCGAACCCAGCAGGCCCGCGCCGAAGGAGATGCACAGAACGATGGCGACGAAGTTGAACGGAGTGGCGTCCAAGACGGCGGCCATCTTCCTCCCAGCCTTCCCGCATGCAAGCGCTTCACGCGAAGCCCGCCTGGTTGCCTGCCCCGGGGCGTCCCCGGAGGGCAGGGGAGATGTGGGCCTTCAACGTTGCGAGGGCGCGTCGGACGGCTGCGTGTCCGGAGGCTGGGGTACGGGCCACCCCTGGAACAGCGGCCACCCCCGGTAGGGATTGCCTCGGGTGGGCTCTTCCGCGGGTTCCGGTTGTTCCGGAGGCTGGCCGGGCCGCGGCGGTGTGCGCAGGAGCACCCACGTCAGCACGAGGCACAGCAGGCTCATCGCGACGATGCTCCACGCGCGCGTGCGGGGCTCCAGCTCCATCTAGAAGCGCCCCCGCTTGAGCAGGTCACCCTTGGAGAGCGAACCCAGCAGGCGCCGGCGTCCGTCCACCACGGGCAGCCGCTCCAGCTCCGTGTGGCCGAACCTCGCGGCCACCTCCGCCAGGGACAGGTCCGGGGTGATGGGTTGCACGCCGGTGTCCATCACGTCCGCGGCCACGGTGGCCTGGAGCAGCGAGTGGTCCGGCAGATGGCCCTTGAGCGCGTCCAGGCTGATGACGCCCAGGAGGCGCCCCTCCTCGTCGGTGACGTAGAGGTCCGCGCCCGCGGGCTGCTCCAGGAGCAGCACCACCACCTCGTCGAAGGTCGCGGAGGGCGGCACCCGCTGCGTCGCCGGAGACAGGATCGAGCGCACCCCTTCCTCCCGCAGCCAGTGCGGCACGGAGGCCGGAACGCGCACGTCGCGCTTCGCGAGCACGGACGTGTAGAGCGACTCCGGCTCCAGCCGGCGGCTGACGACGGCGGCCACCACCGCGGCGAGCATCAGCGGGAGGATGAGGTCGTAGTCACCGGTCATCTCGAAGATCATCAGCACCGCGGACACGGACGCATGCGTGGTGCCCGCCAGCACCGCCCCCATGCCGAGCAGCGCATAGGCCCCGCTGGGCGCCGCGCCGCCCGGAAACGCGTGCTCCACCAGCATCCCGAACGCGCCGCCCAGCAGCGCGCCGAAGAAGAGGGACGGGGTGAAGAGCCCGCCCGGCACCCCCGCGCCCGCGCACAGCGACGTCACCGCCAGCTTCGCCAGCGGCAGGATGAGCAGCAGCGCGAGGGGCAGCGTCCCGTGCAGCGCCATGTTCACGGAGTCGTAGCCGTTGCCCATGAGGTACGGCCCCGCGATGGCGGTGAGGCCCACCACCGTCATCGCGACCAGCGGCATGAACGGCGTGAGCCACGAGGGCAGCCTGTCCAGCAGATCCGAGGCGAGGTTGATGCCGCGCACGTAGAGCGCGGAGGCCCCGCCCACGAGCACTCCCAGGAGGAGGGCCAGCACCAGCTCGCGCGGGTGGGTGAGGGCGTAGTGGGGGATGACGTAGCTGGGGTGGTCCGCGATGAGCGTGCGCGACACGAGCGTCGCCACCACGCACGACACGACGATGGGGCCGAAGAGCTCCAGCGCGAAGCTGCCCAGCAGCACCTCCAGGCCGAAGAGTGCCGCGCCAATGGGGACGTTGTACGCGGAAGCGATGCCCGCTGATGCGCCGCACGCCACCAGCACGCGCGCCTGGCCCGGCCCCAGCCGCAGCCACCCGGACAGCGCGGATCCACTGGCCGCGCCCGTCTGGAGGAGCGCACCTTCGCGGCCGAGCGGTGCGCCCAGTGCCACCGCGATGATGGAAACGAAGCCGCGCAGGAGCGCGCGAGGGAAGGGCAGCCGGCCGGACTTCACCCAGATGGATTCGATGATGCCCGCGGTGCCGTGGCCGCGAAGGGGCTGGCCCACCACCAGCGAAACCAGCGTCACCAACGCTCCGCCCAGCACCGGCACCAGGAACCGGCGCCACCCGGGGGACGCGAGCGCGCCTTCCAGAAAGTGCTCCGAGTGGGTCTGCCAGAACAGGTGCTGGGTGAAGCGCAGCACGGCGAGCAGCGCGACCGCGCCCAGGCCGGAGATGAGCCCCACGCCCACCACCAGCGCCCAGAAGCGCCGCTCCTGCCCCAGGAGCCCCCGGAGGATCCGCCGCAGCCAGGGCGAGGGCTCCCCCGTCCTCAAGTCAGGATTCACGGCTCCGGCTGTGGGTTCGGGCATGGCCTCCACACCTGTCCAATGTACGGAGGCGGGAAGGGCCTTCCCGGGACCTCACTTCATTTCCCCGGTGCGCCTGCCTGGTGGATGGCCCTCCTGGCGGACTACCTGCCCGACGGAGTCCTGGCCGCCTTGCCCTGGGGGCTGCGCGCGGGCTGGCGCGCGTCGGACGCGCGGGGCGGCGTGCCAGTGGGAGGCGGTCCTTCGGGTTCACCCGACAGCCCCAGGTGGATGCCGGGAGGCGGCGGGTTCTTCAGCACGGATTCCGTCCGCGTCGCGGGCTCGGTGGTGTCCGGCGCGAAGCGGTCCGCCAGCTCGGCCGCGGTGTCGCTCAGGTCGCGGTGCGCGACGATGGTGCGCTCCAGTGTCTTGCCCAGGCGGGCGGACGTGTCGAAGGTTTGCCGGGATTCATCCGACCCTGGCAGCGAGTCCTGGTACGAGAACGCGAGCGTCGCATCCCGGCGCAGCGCATCCAGCAGCCGGGCCAGTTGCTGTTGCAGCTCCGCGTCCTGCTCCGCGCGAGGCCGCTCCAGCAGGCCCCGCTCGCCACCGAACCAGACGCGCCCCACCTTCCCGAAGCCCTCGTCCGCGGAAGGGACGGGCAGGTCCTCCATCACGAGGAGCGGGTGCACGCGGCGCGGGAAGTCCTGCTCGTACAGCGCGAAGAGCAGCGTGCCGTCCGCGCGCGGGAACACCGCCGCGGTGCGCGAGCCGAAGGGGAAGAAGGGCGTGGCGGACACCTCCGCGCGCTTCGCCACCCGGGCGCGGGCCAGCGCGTCCAGCGGCGTCGTTCCTTCCTGGGCGCGTTTGGGCGTGCGGCGCAGGTTCGTCATCAGGTCGCGCGCCTGGTCGATGCCCACCACCACGTTGAGCGCGCTGCCTCGCGAGTAGCCCGCGTGGTAGACGCCCACCAGCTCGAACTCGCCCGTCTTGCAGGAGATGGCGAGCACGGGCGACCCCGAGTTGCCCTGCGACAGGAGCGCGTCGATGACGAAGTCGTCGTGGTACCACTCCTTGTATTCGTCGCGGTCGTAGGCGGAGATGACCTTGCCCATGTTGGTGGCGTTGAAGACGCCCAACGGGAAGCCGCGCACGTCCACCACGTCGCGCTCGCGCACGGCGGCGCTCCTGCCCACCTTCCAGGGCATCACCGTCAGCGGCGCCTTGGACTTGATGACGGCCAGGTCCAGCTGCGGATCCACCACCGCCTTGGACAGCGGGATGTCATCGCGGTCGTAGTGGTCCGCCTCGTTCTCCACGATGCTCAGGCCGTCCTTCACGCGCTTGCAGCCCGAGGGCACATTGTCCACCGGGTGCGCGTCGCTGGTGACGTCCGGCCACTCCACGACGTGCTCGTTGGTGAGCAGCAGCGTCTCCCCGGCCTGCTGCCGGTAGGCGAACGCGGTGCCGTGCGCGGACACCGGCGTGCGCGTGCGGCGCACGTTGCCCTCCGCGCCGTAGGACAGGCACTCGTACACGGCGGTGCTGCGCACGCAGTACGTGTACTTCTTCTGCATCGCCTGCTCGAAGGCCCGCGCCTTGGGGGACAGCGCGCTGTAGCTGTCCGCGTATTCGCCCTCGCAGTACGGCGCGGGCGGCGGGGCAGGGGGAGTCTCCGCTTCGGTGGCGGTGAGGGACACCGCCATCACCGACAGTCCGACCATCCACCCGACCATGGCCCCTCCCGCGTTGTCGTCGCCTGAGGTGTTGCTAAGAACCGGCGCGCCCTCGTGCATCTGTGCGCGCGGGAGAGCAGGCGCATTTCACGGTGCGAATAGCCCGCTGTCCGTCAGAAGTGACGGCACGCCTGTCCATTCCCGGACGGGCCTGCCCCACGCGCACGCACCCGGTGGGCGTTCGCCTCACCCGTCCAGGTCGTTGAGCGCGTCGGGCGGCAGCGGCGAGGCGCCCGTCACCGTGCCGTCCAGGTCCAGCGGCAGCGTGGACGGATCAACCTCCGGCGGAGGGTGGTTCTCGAAGGGCGCGGCGAGCGCGGGACGCGCGCCCCCAGCCCCCGGCGGCGGACGCAGCACGGGGCCCGGCGGAGGAAGCCCCGAGTGCCGCCGCGCGGCCTCCATCAGGGCGTTGTGGTGGCGGTACCGCGCCTCCACGAGCTTGTGGATGAGCAGCGGCCCTCCGGGCACGCGGCGCGCGGTGAGGGCCTGGGTGGCCTTGCGCACCGGGTAGCGCACGCGGCGGATCTGCACGCGCCAGCCCTTGGGGGTGAAGGTGAAGACGCCGTAGGCGGGGCGCAGGTCGCCGTCGCGAGGGATGCCGGCGCTGGCCACGTCCGCGATGAGCATCCGGCCCACGCGCCGCCGGTAGGGGAAGTGCAGGTGCCCGAAGGCGCACGCGGCCGCGTCCAGGTGCGTGAAGAAGCGGCGGATGGCGTGGTCGTCCAGCGTGGGGTCCAGCGACTCCTCCAGGTTGCGGGGGTTCGCGTGGCAGATGAACAGGTCCTGCCCCTTGCGCGGCGTGTAGCGCAGGGAGAAGGGCATTTGTCCCAGCTGATGGAGCAGGGACTCACCCAGCTGGTCGCGCGTCCAGCGCAAGAGCTCCGTCTTCCAGTGGTCGCGCTCGCGGTACGCACCGCCCAGGTAGTTGCCGGCGAGGTACGCGTCCGTGTTGCCCATGATGAGCGCGTGGCACTTGCTGAAGAGCAGCTCCACCGTCTCGCGCGGGTGAGCGCCGCGCAGCGCCAGGTCTCCGGCCGCGACGATGTAATCCGGCGCCACCGATTTGGTGATGTCGTCCAGCACGGCCTCGCAGGCCGGAAGGTTTCCGTGAATGTCCGCGAGGATGGCGACCCGCATGGCCGCCCCCATCCTAGCCCGTCGCAGCCGTCGGGCCAGCCGCCGAGGGTAGAAAAATGACGAAGGTACTGCCCGCGTTCGGCTGGCTCTCCACCTTCACCTCGCCATCCATCGCGCCCATCAGGTGCTTCACGATGGAAAGGCCCAGTCCCGTCCCCCCCATGTCCCGGCTGCGCCCCTTATCCACCCGGTAGAATCGCTCGAAAATCCGGGAAAGATGCTTGGACTCGATTCCCACGCCTGTGTCGCGCACACGCACGACGCACCGGCCGCCCTCGTACGCTCCGTCCACGTCCACCCGGCCGCCGGCGGGCGTGTACTTCACCGCGTTGTCGAGCAGGTTGAGGAGCACCTGCTCGATGGCCCGCCCATCCCCCAGCGCCACCAGCCCTGGCGGCACGTGCAACCCGATTTGCTGGTTCTTGCCCTCGGCCTTGGGGCGCACCCCTTCAGCGGCGCGGGAGACGGCCAGCGCCAGGGGCACCTCCGTGCGCTGGAAGGTCATCTCGCGCGCCTCCAGGCGGGAGAGCTCCAGCAGGTCCTCCACCAGCTCGGAGAGGCGTTCGGACTGGCGGTGGATGATCTCCACCATCTTCGGGGCCACCTGGGTGTCCTGGAGCGCGCCGCCCTGGAGCGTCTCCGCGTAGCCGCGGATGGCGGTGATGGGAGTGCGCAGCTCGTGGGAGACGTTGGCCACGAAGTCCTTGCGGACCTTCTCCAGCCGGCGCAGCTCGGTGACGTCGTGGAAGACGGCGGCGCTGCCGGGCAGGTCGCGCCCCACGGGCGTCACTCGCACGGCCAGGGTGCGGGAGTACAGCCCCTCGAGCGTCAGCTCCAGCCGCGTGGAGGCGCCTTCATGGCAGGCGCGGGCCACCGCGTCATTGAGGGCCTCGTTGCGGATGAGCGCGAGCGGCCGCTGGCCCACGATGGCGCCTTGCGCGGGCCGGAGCATCTCCGCGAGCGCATCGTTGTGGCGCACCACGGTGCCCTCCGCGTCCGTCACCCACAGCCCCTCCGCCATGCCGTCCAGCACGGCGGTGAGGATGCGCGCCTCCTGGTTGAGGGCGGCGGCGCGCATGGACAGCTTGTCGTCCAGCGTGTCGATGGCGTCTTCCAGCTGCGCCAGGTCGTCCGTGCGCTCCAGGCCCGCGGGCGGCGCCACGTCCATGCCCGCGGCCAGCGACTGCGTCTTCTGGGTCAGCGCGCGGAGCTGCCGCTCCATGGCCACGCGGCTGGTGCCCAGCGCGAGCGCGGATCCCGCCAGCGTGACGAGCCCCGCGGCGAGCGCGCCCGCCGGGTGCCCGAAGAGCACGAGCAGCGTCGCGACCAGGAGGGGAGGGACGAGCAGGGCCAGGAGCGTGAAGCGCAGGGGCATGACGGCCTCACGGAGGGCTGAGCTTGTAGCCCACGCCGCGCACGGTCTCGATGATGTCGCCCGCGGGGCCCAGCTTCTCGCGCAGGCGCTTGATGTGCGTGTCCACGGTGCGCGTGTGGATTTCGGCCTGGATGCCCCAGACGTCGGACAGGAGCACCTCTCGCGTCTGCACGCGGTCGCTTCGCTCCAGCAGGGTGCGCAGCAGGCGGAACTCCAGCGCGGTGAGGATGATCTCCTCGCCTTTCACCCGCACCTGGTGGCGCGACGTGTCCAGGCTGATGTCGCCCGCGGCCAGCACCGCGGCGGGGCCCTCCTCCGCGTCCGCGCGGCGCAGCACGGCCTTCACGCGCAGGAGCAATTCGCGCACGGAGAAGGGCTTCACCACGTAGTCGTCCGCGCCCAATTCCAGGCCCTGGATGCGGTCCGCCTCCTGGCCCTTGGCGCTGACGATGACGACCGCGGCCTTCTTCATCTCCGGGTCGCTCTTGAGCATGCGCAGGACTTCACCGCCCGCCACGTCCGGCAGCATCAGGTCCAGCAGCACCAGGTCCGGAGGGTGGGCCCGCGCCCGGGCAAGCCCGCCCGCGCCGGTGTTCGCCGTGTCCGTCTCGAAGCCCGCGGCGCGGAGGTTGTACTCGACGAGTCCGGCCAGGTCCTGCTCGTCCTCGATGATGAGGATGCGCGCCATGAAGGGTGCTCCCGCGAAGGGATGGAATGCGTGGCGTCCCGTAACAGATTCGTTCCGGCCCGCTCGGGACATCCATGTGACATCCATGCGCCATGCCCGCCCGTCTCCCCACCAGGGTACCGGCGCCCGGCGGCTTCAGCGCGCGAACACCGGGTCACAGGCTTGCGAGGTCAGCTCGATGGGGGCCGCCACCAGGGTCGCGTTGGTGCCGGAGTTCACCTCGCGCAGGTAGTTGCAGGAGCTGCCCAGGAAGCGGGTCGGGGTGTCGGCTGTCAGCGCCTCGATGACGAGCGCGTAGTCCCGGCCCACCGGCACGTCCACCGCGAGCCCCATGGCCGCACCGCCGGGTGCGGAGGGGAAGCGCAGCGTGCGCCCCGTGTTTCCATCCGCGTCCTTCAGCTCCAACAGGTCGTCCGGGTCCACCTGGGTGGACAGGCAGGTGCGCTGCAGCTCCGTGCAGTTGCGCTTCGCGCCGTCCTTCAGCACCGCCACCTGGTAGGCACCCACCTGGCTGGCGACGGCGCGGCTCAGGGTGAGGTCCAGCCCCAGGGGCAGGGGTTCGTCAACGGCGTCCGGCCCGCAGCCCGCGAGCAGGGCCAGCATCAGCCATACCGGTCGTCTCATGGCGCGGCGTCCTCCACGCGAATAGTGATGGGCACCCGGCCGCGCTCCTCGGACGAGGACAGGGCCACCACCCCGGCCGTGCCGCCAATGGCCACCGCGCCCACGGCCACCCAGAGCCAGGGGCTCTTGTACCAGGGGCGGCTGGCGCCTTCCGTCAGGGCCGTGGCCGGCGCGGTGCGCGACGCCACCTGGAAGAGGAGCGGATGGAACGGGTCCCCGCGTCCGGCGAGCCGCCGCTGGGCCGCGTCCACGACCTCGAAGTAGTACTCCACTTCATAGGGCGTGCTCTCCACGGGCAGCTCGTACGCGGGCAGCACGGCCACGTAGTGCTCGGCCCGCGAGCGGTCCCGGACGAAGTCCACCGACGAGAAGCCCTGCGCCCCTGCGCGCCGGTAGAACATCCGGGCCCGGGCCCCCAGCGCCATGTCCCGGAGGACGGCGTCCACCTCCACGCGCTCGCCCGGCACCGGGTCCGGGATGGGGTCCACCTCCAGGGTGACGGGGTGGACGCGGCGGTGGCGCAGGTCTTCTTTCAGCTTCGCGAAGAGGTCGCGGACCTTGGGGGGCGCGGAGCGGGGCAGCTCGAAGTCCGGCCGGGCCTGGAGCAGCTTCTCGTACGCCCCGCGCGCCAGGGGTTCGTCGCCCAGGTAGAGGGCGGTGAGCCCCTGCAGGCGGTAGAGCTCCACCAGCTCGTCGTCCGTGACGTCGGGCGCATCCAGCCCGCCCCGCACCACGTCCAGGGCCTCCTGGAAGCGGCCGGCCTCCAGCAGGGCCTTCGCCGCGTCGATGGCGGGACTCGTGGGGCCGAGCTGGAAGAGGAGGGGAGGCAGGGGAAGGGGCGCACGGGCCTGCGCCGGCAGGGCGAGCATCAGCCCGAGCCCCCAGACACAGAGTGCGCCCCGCGAACGTCGGGCGGGGGCGCGCATCAGATGGAAAGCTACCAGAGCAGTGTTGAGTGGATCCACGCGGCACGGCTTGGTAGTCCAACCCGGCGTGTTGACTGACGGGGGGAGTCCCTCTATGTTGCGCGCCCTTTTGCCGGGAAGCCTTGTAGATGGTCGTAAAGATTGAACAAATCAAAGATGCGGGGCTGAAGCTCGACGAGCCCATCGCTCCCGGGGTCCTCAAGGAGGCCCTGGAAGGTCAGGGCTCCGGAGAGGGCACTGGCTTCCAGGCGACCGCTCCGTCGACGCTCCAGGCCACCCTGCGCAAGGTCAGTGGCGGCGTGCTGCTGTCGGGCGGCTTCACGGTCCACGTGGGCGCGCCCTGCAAGCGCTGCCTCGCGGACGTGACGCTGGACCTTCCCGTGTCCTTCACCATCAACCTGGTGCCGGAGTCCCTGGCCCGGGGCGATGACTTCAAGGACGACGACGAGAAGGCCATGGAGAAGAAGGAACGCACCCAGGGTGAATCCGGGGGCACCTTCCAACTGGGCGAGGCGGACGAGCAGCTTTTCGATGGGAAGACGATCGATCTGGATCCGATCATCCGGGAACAGGTATTGCTCGCGCTTCCGATGAGCGCGGTCTGTCGGGAAGACTGCCAGGGGCTCTGCTCGCAGTGCGGCCAGAACCTCAATGAGAAGAAGTGCGGCTGCGAGCCGAAGGTCGTTGACCCTCGACTGTCGCCGCTGAAGAACATCAAGTTGAACTGACGGTCCCTATGCCCCTCGCAAGGCGCGAGGGGGGACGGGTCCGATGCCGAGGTGAGCCGTGGGAGTTCCCAAGAAGCGGACGTCGAAGATGCGCCGGGACCGTCGTCGGGCCGGCAACAACAACCTGCGGACCCCCGTGCAGGTCATCAAGTGCTCCAAGTGCAAGGAGCCCGTGATGCCGCACCGCGCCTGCGCGGCCTGTGGCAACTACGGTGGCCGTGAAGTCATCGCGACCGCCGCGGAGTAGTTGAAAGCGGAAGGCTGCCGGTGCGGCTCGTCCTCGACGCGATGGGTGGCGACCACGCCCCCGACGCCGTCGTGGACGGGGGCGTGCTGTTCGCGCGAGCGTTTCCCGGGCACGAACTCGTGCTGGTCGGGGACGCCACGCGTGTACGTCCCGTCCTCGAGCGCGCCGGCGCGCCCGCCAACGTGCACCTCCACCACGCGTCCGAAGTGGTGGAGATGGACGACCCCGCGACCGCTGCGTTCCGGCGCAAGCGGGACTCCTCGCTCCGGGTGGGCTTCGAGCTCGTCCGGCAAGGGGAGGCGTCCGCCTTCGTGTCGGCGGGCAACTCCGGCGCGGTGATGGCTGGTGGCATGTTGACGCTCGGCCGGATCCCCGGCGTGGAGCGTCCCGCCATCGCGGCCCTGTTCCCGGCCCTCAAGGGCGAAGGCCGCTGCCTGCTGCTGGACGCGGGCGCCAACGTGGACTGCCGCCCCTCGCACCTGGCCCAGTTCGCCGTGCTCGGCGAGGCGTATTCGCGCACGCGCCTGGGCGTGAAGCGCCCCCGGGTGGCGGTGCTCTCCAACGGCGAGGAGGAGTCCAAGGGCACGCAGCTCACGCGGGACGCGAGCGCGCTCCTGCGCCGCTCGGACCTGGAGTTCGTGGGCTACGTGGAGGGCAAGGACCTGTTCTCCGGCGACGTGGAGGTCGTCGTGACGGACGGCTTCACCGGCAACATCGTCCTCAAGACTTCCGAAGGCGTGGGCATGGGCATCACCGGCCTGCTGCGCTCCGCCATCGAGAAGCGCGGCGGCCTGCCGGAGAAGCTGGGCGCGCTCTTGCTCAAGCCCACCCTGTTGGGGCTGCGCCGCGTCATGGACTACGCCGAATACGGCGGCGCGCCGCTCCTGGGCCTCCAGGGAGTGGGCATCGTCGCGCACGGCCGCTCTTCCCCTCGCGCCATCCACAACGCGCTCGTCACCGCGCTGCATCACGTGCGCGCGGGCGTGCAGGAAGAGCTGACGCGCTGCATCGCCAATGCCGCCGCCTGGCTTCCTCCCCACCAGCGGGGAAGGAAGGCGGACGGGGACGAAGGCGCCGATTAGAGCGCGCCGGCCATGCGTTGGACTCCGACGACTTCCGGAGGCCTCTTGGCACGCACGCACATCATCGGTACCGGTTCCTATGCCCCCGCGCAGGTCCTGACCAACCAGGACCTGGAGCGCCTGGTGGACACGAGCGACGCGTGGATCCGCGAGCGCACCGGCATCCAGGAGCGCAGGCAGGCCGCACCGGATGAGGCGACGAGCGACCTGGCGGTGCAGGCTTCCCGCCACGCGTTGGAGATGGCCGGCGTGGCGCCCGGCGACCTGGACCTCATCGTCGTGGGCACCGTCACCGCGGACATGCCCATGCCGTCATGCGCCGCGCTGGTGCAGGCGAAGCTGGGGGCGAAGCGCGCCTTCGCCTTCGACGTGTCCGCCGCGTGCGCCGGGGGGCTGTACGCGCTCAGCGTCGCGGACCAGTTCGTGCGCACCGGACAGGTGAAGCGCGCGCTCGTCGTGGGCGCGGACCTGCTCACCCGCGCGGTGGACTGGACGGACCGCAACACCTGCGTCCTCTTCGGGGACGGCGCGGGCGCCCTGGTGCTGGGCGCGGAACCGGATGCGGAGGACGACGCCATGGCGCCGCGCGGCATCCTCTCCACCCACCTGCGCACCGACGGCGAGCTCGCGAACCTGCTCTGCATCCCCGCTGGCGGCTCCCGCACCCCTGTCACCGCGGACAACGTGGATGCAAATCTTCACAAGCTCAAGATGAACGGGAAGGAAGTCTTCCGCTTCGCGGTGCGCGCGCTGGTGGAATCCACGCAGGCCTCCCTGGGGGTTCACGGCATGGACACGACGCAGGTGGACCACGTCATCGCCCATCAGGCGAACCTGCGAATCCTGGAAGCCGTGATGGAGCGGCTGGAGATTCCCAAGGAAAAATGCTGGCTCAACCTGCACAAGTACGGCAACACGTCGTCCGCCTCGTTGCCCATGTCGCTGGACGAGGCGCAGCGCGCCGGCCGCCTCAAGCGCGGGGATGTCATCGCGATGATGGCCATTGGGGCGGGGATGGCGTGGGGCAGCGCGGTGGTGCGCTGGTAGGCAGGACGACACAAGGAAGGACCGCAACATGGCGAAGGTCGCGTTCGTGTTTCCCGGGCAGGGCAGTCAGGCCGTGGGGATGGGCAAGGACCTCTACGAGCAGTTTCCCGAAGCGCGGGCCGTCTTCGACGCCGTGGACGACGCGCTGCACGAGAAGCTCTCCACCACCTGCTTCCAGGGCCCCGAAGAGGCGCTGAAGCTCACCGCCACCACCCAGCCGGCCATCCTCACGGTGTCGGCCGCGGTTCACGCGGTGTTCCAGAAGCGCGGCCCGGCCCCGGCGTTCGTCGCGGGCCACTCGCTGGGCGAGTACTCCGCGCTAGTGGCCGCCGGCGCGATGGACCTCCAGGACGCGGTGCGGGCCGTGCGCGCGCGCGGCACCTTCATGCAGGAGGCGGTGCCCGTGGGCACGGGCGGCATGGCCGTCATCCTGGGCCTCACCCCGGACGCGGTGAAGGCCGCCTGCGACGCCGCGGCGGAAGGGCAGGTCGTGTCCCCCGCCAACTACAACTCGCCCGAGCAGACGGTCATCGCGGGCCACGCGGCCGCGGTGGAGCGCGCGGGCGCGAAGTGCAAGGAGGCCGGGGCCAAGCGCGTGATGCCGCTGCCCGTCTCCGCGCCCTTCCACTGCGCGCTGATGGACCCCGTGAAGCCGCGCCTGGCGGAGGTGCTGGCGGGCGTGCGCATCCAGGCGCCGTCCGTGCCGGTGGTGAGCAACGTGGAGGCGAAGCCGAACGCGGACGCCGCCCGCGTGGTGCCGTTGCTGCTGGAGCAGGTGAGCGCGCCGGTGCGCTGGATTGAGTGCGTGGAGTCGCTCAAGGCGAACGGCGTCACGCACGTGGTGGAGCTGGGGCCGGGCAAGGTGCTGGGCGGGCTCATCAAGCGCATCACCAAGGACATCGAATCGTTCAACGTCGAGAACGCCGCGACCCTTGAGAAGGTGCTCGCCGCGCTGGGGGCAGCATGAGCGAGGGCTTCAAGGACAAGGTGGTGCTGGTGACGGGCGGCTCGCGCGGCATCGGCCGGGCGTGCGCGCAGGCCTTCGCGAAGGCGGGCGCATCCACCGTGGTCATCAGCTACGTGGGCAACGAGGCCGCCGCGCAGGAGACGGTGGGTCTGCTCCAGCAGGCGGGCGCGAAGGCGGAGGCCGTGCGCTTCGACCTGGCGGACACCGCCGCGTGCGCGGCCGCCATCGATGGCGTCGTCAAGACGCACGGCCGGTTGGACGTGCTCGTGAACAACGCGGGCATGGCCATTGACGGCCTGGTGATGCGCGTCAAGGACGAGGACTGGGACCGGCAGATGGACACCAACCTCCGGGGCGCCTTCGCGCTCATCCGGGCCGCCAGCCGGCCCATGATGAAGCAGCGGGCGGGTGCCATCATCAACATCACCTCGGTCGTGGGGGAGATGGGCAACCCGGGGCAGGCCGCCTACTCGGCCGCCAAGGCGGGGCTTATCGGCCTGACGAAGTCGGTGGCCAAGGAGCTGGCCAGCCGGAGCATCCGCGTCAATGCCGTGTCCCCCGGCTTCATCGGGACGGACATGACCTCCCACCTGGACGACGAGCTGCGGCAGAAGATGGTGGGCGGCATCGCGCTGGGCCGCCTGGGCAACCCGGAGGAGGTCGCCGGGGCCGTATTGTTCCTCGCGAGTGATGCGGCGTCCTACATCACCGGCGAGGTCCTGAAGGTCAACGGCGGCATGTACATGTAAGCCAAGGTTGGATTGCCGCCGGGCGTGGGATATACCGCGCCCGCCTTGAAGACGGCCCGCGAATCAAACGGCGGGCCCCATCTGGAGCTGGAGGGTTCCGCACGTATGTCCACCACCGCAACTGACGTGGAAGCCAAGATCAAGTCCATCATCGCCGACCAGCTCGGTGTGGGTGAGGATGAGATCAAGCCCGAGTCGTCCTTCATCGAGGACCTGGGCGCGGACAGCCTCGACATCGTCGAGCTGGTCATGGCGATGGAAGAGGAGTTCGAGGTCGAGATTCCGGACGACGAGGCGGAGAACATCAAGACCGTCGGCGACGCCGTGAACTACGTGAAGACCCACAAGAAGTAGGCAGGGCAGTCGCGACACCCGGGAGTGTCGGGGCCTTAAGGGGAGCGCCCTTCACCGGCGCTCCGCGCCCCATCGCGGTCAGCGGAGAAGAACAGTGTCAAACCGTCGAGTCGTCATCACCGGCACCGGCATCATTTCAGCGCTGGGCACCGGCACCGAGAAGAACTGGCAGGCGATGCTGGCCGGCCAGTCCGGTATCAGCACGATCACCCGTTTCGACCTGGGGAAGCTCGACGCGCGAATCGCGGGCGAGGTGAAGGACTTCCAGCCCGAGCAGTTCATCGACAGGCGCGAAGTGCGCCGGATGGACCTGTTCGCCCAGTACGCGATGGCCGCGGCCGACATGGCGGTGAAGGAGTCGGGCCTGCCCATCGGCCCTGACGCGCCCCATGGCTACCAGCCGGAGCGCGTGGGCGTCATCGTGGGCTCCGGCATCGGCGGCATCTCCTCCCTGGAGGAGCAGCACCGCAAGGGGCTGGAGAAGGGGTTCGACCGGTTGTCGCCCTTCTTCATCATCCAGATGATCATCAACATGGCGCCTGGGCTCATCTCCATGCGCTACAACTGCAAGGGCCCCAACTGGTCCCCGGTGTCGGCGTGCGCCACCAGCGCGCACGCCATCGGCGAGGCCTGGAAGTCCATCCGCCTGGGTGAGACGGACGCGGCCATCGCGGGCGGCGCGGAGGCGGCCATCACGCCCCTGGGCATGGGCGGCTTCTCCGTGATGAAGGCCCTGTCCACGCGCAACGACGACCCGGCGCGCGCCAGCCGTCCCTTCGACAAGGAGCGCGACGGCTTCGTGATGGGCGAGGGCGCGGGCATCGTGGTGCTGGAGGAGCTGGAGGCCGCGAAGAAGCGCGGCGCCAACATCCTGGCGGAGGTGGTGGGGTACGGCGCCAACTCGGACGCGTACCACGTCACCCAGCCGGCCCCGGAGGGCGAGGGCGCGGCGCGCTGCATGCGCCTGGCGCTGGCGTCCGCGGGCATGCGGCCGGACCAGGTGGGCTACGTCAACGCCCACGGCACGTCCACGCCGTTCAACGACGCCAACGAGACCAAGGCCCTGAAGGCCGTGTTCGGCGACCACGCGCGCAAGCTGGCGGTGTCGTCCACCAAGTCCATGACGGGCCACATGCTCGGCGCGGCGGGTGGCGCGGAGGCGGTGGTGAGCGTGCAGGTGCTCACGAAGAACGTGCTGCCGCCCACCATCAACATGACGTCGCCGGACCCCGACTGCGACCTGGACTACGTGCCCAACACGGCGCGCGAGGCCCGCGTCGACGCGGTGATGAGCAACTCGTTCGGCTTCGGCGGCACCAACGCGGTGCTGGTGTTCAAGCGCTTCAGCTGACGGCCTTCCGGCCCGCTGCCCCCTGAAACGGGCGGCGGCGGGCAGGGGCCTTCCATCCTGGCCCCGCCCTCGAGGCGCGGGCCCCGCCTTCGGAGTCCGGCCGTGAAAGTCATCCTCGCCTCCGACCACGCGGGCATCGAGCTGCGCCAGGAGCTGGTGTCGCTCCTGAAGGAGCGCGGCACCGGCTTCCAGGACCTGGGCCCCCAGACGCGTGAGTCCGTGGACTACCCGGACTTCGCCTCGCAGGTGGCCCGCGCGGTGGTGGCGGAAGAGGGCACGCTGGGCGTGCTGGTGTGTGGCACCGGCATCGGGATGAGCATCGTGGCCAACAAGCACCGGGGCATCCGGGCGGCCCTTTGCACCACCGAGTTCGAGGCGCGGATGACCCGCGCGCACAACGACGCCAACGTGCTGTGCCTGGGCCAGCGCGTGGTGGGCGCGGGCGTGGCGCGCGGCATCCTGGAGGCCTTCCTCTCCACCGCCTTCGAGGGCGGCCGCCACGAGAAGCGCGTCCAGAAGATTCGCGACGTCGAGGCCCAGCAGCGCTGAAGGGCTTGGAAGACGTCACTTCGCAGTTCCGTTCGTTCGTACGCCAGGAGGCAACCCCCATGGAGAACACCCGCACGCTGTCCCAGGTGGATCCTGAAATCGCCCAGGTGCTCCGGCACGAGACGGAGCGTCAGGAAGAGGGGCTGGAGCTCATCGCCTCGGAGAACTTCGTCAGCCCCGCGGTGCTGGAGGCGGTGGGCTCCGTGCTCACCAACAAGTACGCGGAAGGCTACCCCGGCAAGCGCTACTACGGCGGCTGCGAGGTGGTGGACGTGGCGGAGAACCTGGCCATCGCGCGCGCGAAGGAGCTGTTCGGCGCGGACGCGGTGAACGTGCAGGCGCACTCCGGCAGCCAGGCCAACATGGGCGCCTTCATGGCGCTGATGAAGCCGGGCGACACCATGCTGTCGCTGGACCTGAACTCCGGCGGCCACCTCACCCACGGCGCGTCGTTCAACTTCTCCGGCAAGCTCTACAAGGTCGTCCACTACGGCCTGTCGCGCGACACGGAGACCATCGACTTCGCGCAGGTGGAGTCCCTGGCCCTGGAGCACAAGCCCAAGGTGCTGGTGGTGGGCGCGAGCGCGTACCCGCGCACGCTCGACTTCGCGAAGTTCCGCGAGATCGCCGACAAGGTGGGCGCCGCGATGCTGGTGGACATGGCCCACATCGCGGGCCTGGTGGCCGCGGGCGTGCACCCGTCGCCGGTTCCCTTCGCCGAAATCGTCACCACCACCACGCACAAGACGCTGCGCGGCCCGCGTGGCGGCATGGTGCTGTCGCGTGAGGCCTTCGCGAAGACCATCAACAGCCAGATCTTCCCCGGCATCCAGGGCGGCCCGCTGATGCACGCCATCGCGGGCAAGGCGGTGGCCTTCAAGGAAGCGCTGTCGCCGGAGTTCAAGACGTACCAGCGGCAGATTGTCGCCAACGCTCAGGCGCTGGCGGAGGCGCTGAAGTCCGCCGGCCTGCGGCTGTGCTCGGGCGGCACGGACAACCACCTGATGCTGGTGGACCTGCGCGCCAAGAAGCTCACCGGCAAGGTGGCCGAGGACGTGCTGGGCAAGGCGGGCATCACGGTCAACAAGAACATGATCCCCTTCGACCCGGAGAAGCCCACGACGACCTCCGGCGTCCGGGTGGGCACCCCGGCCATCACCACGCGCGGCATGCGCGAGGCGGAGATGGCGGTGGTGGGCCGGCTCATCGGGCAGGCGCTGGATGCCGCGCAGGACGACGCGGCGCTCGCGCGGGTCAAGGGGCAGGTGAAGGAACTGGCGCAGGGCTTCCCGCTGTACGCCTCGCGGCTGAAGTAACCCAGGCCCGTGCGCTGCCCCTTCTGCCAGGACCCGGAGAACAAGGTCATCGACTCTCGCGAGTCGCACGAGGGCTCCGTCATCCGGCGGCGCCGCGAGTGCCTGGCCTGCAAACGCCGCTTCACCACGTATGAGCGGGTGGAGGAGCTCTACCCGCTCATCGTGAAGAAGGACGGGCGGCGCGAGGCCTTCGACCGCGAGAAGATGCTCAACGGCCTGAAGAAGGCCTGTGAGAAGCGCCCGGTGTCCGCCGCGCAGCTGGAGGCGACGGTGGAGGACATCGAGCGGATGCTCCAGGGGATGGGGGAGAAGGAGGTGCCCTCTTCATCCATTGGCGAGCACGTGATGCGGCGGTTACAGCAACTGGACGAGGTGGCCTACGTTCGCTTCGCGTCCGTGTACCGCAGCTTCCGGGACATCTCCGAGTTCATGCACGAGCTGAAGGACCTGCTCGAGGACCAGGAGCGTGAGCGCAAGGCGAAGCCGCCTGTGACTCCGCCCAAGGACGGTTAGGAAGGGCGGTATGCGCTTGCTCACGCGGTCACGGTTGCAGGCGGTGAAGACGCCCCGCTCCAAGCGCGCGGCGGACTTCGACCACGCGGTGGCCGAGTTCTTCATGCGCATCGCGCTGGAGGAGGCCGCCAAGGGGCTGGGCCGCACCAGCCCCAACCCCGTCGTGGGAGCGGTGCTGGTGAAGGGCGGGCGCATCATCGCGCGCGGCCACCACAAGAAGGCCGGTACGGCGCACGCGGAAGTCGTCGCGCTGGAGGCCGCGGGCTCCAAGGCGCGAGGCGCGGACCTCTACACGACGCTGGAGCCGTGCGACCACTACGGGCGCACCCCGCCGTGCAGCCTCGCGGTGCTGGAGGCCGGCGTGCGGCGCGTGTTCAGCGCGTCGTCGGACCCCAACCCGCTCGTCAGCGGCAAGGGGCTCAACCGGCTCAAGCGTGGCGGCGTGGCAGTGGTGACGCACGTCCTCAAGGACGAGGCGGACGCGCTCAACCGGCCCTTCCTCAAGATGATGCGCACGGGCCTGCCGTGGGTGACGCTCAAGGCCGCGATGACGCTGGACGGGAAGATCGCCGCGCCCTCGGGTGACTCGCGCTGGGTGACGGGGGAAGCGTCGCGTGCGTGGGTGCACCGGCTGCGCGACCAGGTGGACGCCATCCTCGTGGGCGCCAACACCGTGCGCATGGATGACCCGCAGCTCACCACGCGGCTGCCCGGCGGCGGGGGCAAGGACCCCGTGCGCGTGGTGGTGGACTCGCACCTCAAGCTGTCCCCGGGGCACACCGTCTTCACGCAGCGCAGCCCCGCGCGCACCGTGGTGGCCACGCTGGAGGATCCGGAAGGCCGGCGCGCCCGGCGCTTCCTGGCCCAGGGCGTGGAGGTGTGGAACGTGCGCGCGAAGCAGGACCGCGTGGACCTGAAGGCCGTCCTCAAGCGCGTGAAGAAGGAGGGGCTCAACCACGTGCTCGTGGAGGGCGGCGCGGGCCTGTACGGCACGCTGCTGCGCGAGCACCTGGCGGATGCGCTCGCCCTGTTCCTCGCTCCCAAGCTGGTGGGGGCGGGCGGCCTCACGTGGACGGGCGAGCTGGGCGTGAAGGACATGGCCCAGGCCCTGGCGCTGAAGGACCTGAGCATGGAGAAGGTGGGGGACGACGTCCTCCTGCGCGCCCTGCTCTGACGGGCCAGCGTGCCGCCGGGGCATCCGTTATAAGTCCCGGTCATGTTCACCGGCCTCATCCAGGACACTGGCACCATCACCCGCGTCACCTCCGGCGCGATGACCGACTTCTGGATTCGCACCTCGCTGGGCGCGGAAGCCTTCGCCCTGGGCGAATCCATCGCCGTGGACGGCGCGTGCCTCACGGTGGTGGAAAAGGGCGGGGACACCTTCCGCGTGCAGGCGGCCCCGGAGACGCTGCGGCGCACCACCCTGGGGGCCCGGCGCACGGGCGACAAGGTGAACCTGGAGCGGGCGCTCGCACTGGGAGACCGGCTGGGCGGGCACCTGGTGTCGGGGCACGTGGACGCCGTCAGTGAGGTCCTGGAGACGTTCGCGGAAGGCGGCTCGTGGGTGATGGTGTTCCGGCTGCCCCCGGAATTGGCGCCCTGCTTCATCGAGAAGGGCTCCGTCACCATCGACGGCATCAGCCTCACGGTGAACGCGGTGGATGCCAGCACCTTCCGGGTGCAGCTGATTCCGGAGACGCAAGCGCGCACCACGCTGCACGGCAAGGGCCCCGGGGCCCAGGTGAACCTGGAGGGCGACCTCATTGGGAAGTACGTGGCCCGGCTGTACGCCCTCCGGGGCGCCCCGGAGGCGGCGGGCCAGGGGACGGGGTTGACGGAGGCGGTGGTACGGGCGGCGGGTTTCACCCCTCGCGGGTAGGGCCTCGGGTGGTGTAAGGAGCCCGCCATGCCTCGCTATTTCGAAGGGGATTTCCTCCCCCCCCAGGGCCGGTTCGCCATCTGCGTGTCCCGGTTCAACAGCTTCATCACGGAGGAGCTCTTGAAGGGCGCCGTGGACACCCTGGTGCGCCATGGCGTGAAGGACGACGCCATCGACGTGTACCGTTGCCCCGGCACCTATGAGCTGCCCGGCCTCACCCGCCGCGTGTCGGAGGGTGGCCAGTACGCGGGCATCATCGTCCTGGGCGCGGTGATTCGCGGTGGCACCCCCCACTTCGACTACGTGGCGGGCGAGTGCGCCAAGGGCATTGGTTCGGTGGCGTTCAGCGCCGCGGCCGGCCCGAACCCGGCCTCGGTGACGTTCGGCGTGCTCACGTGCGATACCGTGGAGCAGGCCATCGACCGGGCGGGCGTGAAGGCGGGCAACAAGGGCGCGGAGGCCGCGGTGGCCTGCATCGAGATGGTCAACCTCTTCGCTCGCATGACGGGCGCGGAGCGAAAGGGATAACCGCGATGGGCGCGCGCAGAACGGCACGGGAGCGGGCGCTGCAGGCGCTCTATCAATTGGAGATGACCCAGGGCGCCACCTCGCGGGAGGCCCTGGATTCGGCGTGGGCGGCCTCCGCGGAGGACGGCAAGCCGGAGCCGGACGCGGTGAAGTTCGCGAAGGAGCTGGTGGAGGGTGTGGAGGCGAACCGCGTCGAAATCGACGCGCTCATCGAACGCCACAGCCACAACTGGCGCCTGGACCGCATGTCCCGCATCGACCGCAACGTCCTGCGGCTGGGCATCTTCGAACTGAAGTACCGCCCGGACATCCCCCGCAAGGTGACCATCAACGAGGCGGTGGAACTGGGGAAGAACTTCGGCACCGAGGAGTCGAGCGCCTTCGTCAACGGCCTGCTGGACCGCGTCGCGGTGGCGCTCGGGAAGCCGTGAGCCAGACGCAGACCCTGGACGTGGGCCTGGAGGGCCTGGACGCGCTGAACGGGGTGGACGCCCTCTGCCTCTTCGTGGCCGAGGACGACCGCCCCCTGCCGTCCTCCGCCGGCTACGTGGACTGGCGGCTGTGCGGCGCCCTGTCCCGCGTGCTCCAGGGCGGGTTCTTCACCGGCGTGAAGGACGACTGGCTCCTCTTGCCGTCGGACGGGAAGCTGTCCGTGCCGCGCATCTTCGTGGTGGGGCTGGGGTCCCGGAAGCGCCTGGACGCGGCCTCGCTGGGAGAGGCCCTGGCGGGCGCGGCGAAGGTCCTGAGCCGCGCGAAGGTGGAGGCCGTGGCCCTGGAGGTGCCCCAGGGGACATCCCTGAGCGACGCGGCCCGCGCGGAGGCGTACCAGCGGCAGTTCCTGCCCGCGTTCAAGGGGGCACGGGTGTCCCTCCTCGCGGACAAGGGGCTTGTCGGGTCGCTGTCATCCAAGAAGGGCTGACGCGCAGCGACGGGGCAGGGGTTCTGCTAGCATCCAACCCCTTGAGGCGCGCGCGATGAAGTTCAAGGTGTTGATCGTCGAGGACTCCAAGGTGTCGCGCGAGCACATCGCCGCGACCGTGGAGGCCGTGGACGGCGTCGAGGCCGTCACCACCGCCAGCGGCTTCGAGGCGCTGAAGCTGCTGCCGCGCCAGCGGTTCGACCTCATCATCACCGACATCAACATGCCCGACATCAACGGGCTGGAACTCATCAACTTCGTCAAGAAGAACCCCAACTACCGGGACGTGCCGCTCATCATCGTCACCACCGAGGGGCGTGAGCAGGACCGCTCGCGGGGCATGGCGCTGGGCGCGGCCGGCTACCTGGTGAAGCCGTTCCAGCCGGAGGACCTGGAGGCGCTCCTGCGGCGCTTCCTGAAGCCGCTGTGACGCCCGGAGGCAAGGCGCTGGCGGAGTTCGTCGCCGAGGCTACCGAAATCCTCGATGCGCTGGGCCGCGACCTCCTGGCGCTGGACGAGGCACGTGGCCAGGAAGCGGACCCCGAGCACATCAACGGCATCTTCCGCGCGGCGCACTCGCTCAAGGGCCTGTCGGGCCTCTTCGGCCAGGAGCGCATCAGCCAGCTGGCGCACGCGGCGGAGGACCTGCTGGACCGGCTGCGGCTGGGCCGGCTGACGCTGGATGACGGGGTCCTGGACACGCTGGTGGACGCGCTGGACACGTTCCAGGCGCTGCTCGGCGAGGCCTCCCGCACCGAGGAGGGACCGGAGCTCACCCAGCGCACCCGCGACATGGAGGACCGCATGGCGCGGCTGGGGTCGCCCCCGCCGGCCGTGGAAGAGGATCCGCTGGAGCGGCTGGAGCTGGACGCGACGGTGCGCGCCGTCTTCACCGAGTACGAGGAGCACCGGCTGCGCGAGAACGTGCGGCGCGGGGTGGCCCTGTGGCGGGTGCGCGCGGCGTTCGACCTCACGGACTTCGACCAGGGGCTCGCGGACCTGAACGCGCGCCTCAAGCCCGTGGGCGAGGTCATCAGCACGCTGCCCTCGTCGCGGCCCGGCGGCGCCAACGGCATCGCGTTCGACCTCATCTTCGGCGCGAAGGTGGCGGCCCCGTCGCTGGAGGCGGCACTCCGGGGCACGCCCGCGGAGCTGGCGCCGCTGGCTGTGCGTCCCCCGCAGGAAGGCGCTCCAGGCCCCGCGTTCGACGTGCCTCGCCCTCCGCCGGAGGACGTGGACGCGGAGCTGCTGCCACCGGACACCGACGAAGAAGCGCCCGACGAGGACGCCGAGCCACCAGGGGGCTCCACCAGCCTCGCGACCGTGCCGGTGCCCCCGATAGGAAGCCCTCCGCGCATGCGGGCGGTGACGCCGCCGCCCACGGTGGTGGGGCTGCAGGCCGCCGCGTCCGCGCCCCTCCCCGCGGGCCGTCCCAAGACGGAAGAGACGTCCCTGCGCTCGCTCACGCAGACGGTGCGCGTGGACATCGGCCGGCTGGACGGGCTCATCAACATGGTGGGCGAGCTCTTGCTCATCAAGGCCAACCTCCAGCGGCTGGCGGAGACGTCCCGTCAGGACGGCACCGTGGCGCTGTCCAAGCTCTTCGGCCAGGAGCTCTCGCGGGAGACGCGCCAGTTGGAGCGCAAGCTGGAGGCGCTCCAGGAGGGCCTGCTCGAAGCGCGCATGGTCCCCGTGGGCCAGGTCTTCGACAAGCTGGCGCGGCTGGTGCGGAAGATTGCCCGCGAGGCCGGCAAGGAGATCGACTTCGTCAGCTCCGGCGGCGAGGTGGAGCTGGACAAGCTCATCGTCGAGGAACTCAGCGATCCGCTGATGCACCTCATCCGCAACGCCATCGACCATGGCGCGGAAGGTCCCGAGTCGCGCCTTGCCGCGGGCAAGCCCCGGCGCGCGGTGGTGCGGCTGCGCGCGGAGCAGAAGGGCAACCACGTCGTCATCAGCGTGTCCGACGACGGCTCCGGCATCGACGAGGTGCGGGTGCGCGAGGTGGCGCTGTCGCGCGGGCTCGTCACCCCGTCGCAGGTGAGCGAGATGACGCGGCGCGAGCTGCTCAACCTCATCTTCCTGCCGGGCTTCTCCACCCGCGCCAGCGTCAGCGCGCTCTCCGGGCGCGGCGTGGGCCTGGACGTGGTGAAGAACAACCTGGGCAACCTCTCCGGCATCATCGACGTGTGGAGCGAGCGCGGGAAGGGCACGGCCTTCCACCTGACGCTGCCGGTGACGCTGGCCATCGTGCGCGCGCTGGTGGTGGGCGTCAGTGGCCGCACCTACGCGGTGCCGCTCAACAGCGTGCTGGAAATCCTCTCCGTGCAGCCGCGCGACATCCGCACCGTGGAGCGCCGCGAGGTGCTGGACCTGCGCGGCCAGACGCTGCCCTTCCTGCGGCTGGGGCGCCTGTTCCACCTGCCGGAGCACGAGGTGAACCGCCACTTCGTCATCGTGGTGGGCCTGGCGCAGCAGCGGCTGGGCATCGCGGTGGATGAGCTGTTCGGCCAGCAGGACATCGTCACCAAGCCCCTGGGCGGACGCTTGAGCCGCGTGAAGGGCATCTCCGGCGCCACCGACCTGGGCAACCGCCGCACCGTGCTGGTGCTGGATGTCGCGGAACTCCTGGAAGAGGGCATCGCGCAGGAGCGGCGCCGCGCTTGAGGCGTCCGCGCCGGGGGCTGCTATCCTCCGCGCCGTGTCCCGTTTCGAAGCCCTGCTCGACGCGTTCTTCTACCGCCCGGACGAGGACGTCGGCGGCCTGCTGGACTTCGCCGCGGGCAGTGACGACCTGGCGCCGCCCCTCCTGGAAGAGGAGCCCGTCGAGTACCTGGCCTTCCGCCTGGAGTCGGAGTGCTACGCGGTGCCCATCCTCGCGGTGAGGGAGATCTGCAAGGTGCCGCTGCTCACGGAGATCCCGCGCGCGGAGCCGCACCTGCTGGGCGTGATGAACCTTCGCGGGGAGCTCTTGCCCGTCTACGACGTGAAGCTGCGGCTGCGGCTCGCGGATGCGCCGCCGGTGGTGGCCGGGCCGGACGCGGGCCTGCCGCCCCGGGCCGCGCGCATCCTGGTGCTCAAGACGGATGACGGACCCGCGGGCGTGTGGGTGGACTCGGTGGCGGGCGTGGTGCGGCTCAAGCCGTCCATGGTGGAGCTGTCGCCCGCGGGGCTGCGTGGGGATCGCGACTGCGTGGCGGGGCTGGGGCGCAAGGGCTCGCAGCTCTACATCCTGTTGGATCCGGAGCAGGCGCTCACCCCATGACGGACCCCGTGAACCTGCTGGCCCGCCGTCCGCGCGGTGACCTCGCCCGCGAGACGTCAGCGGCTGACGTGGAGGTGCAGCTGTGCGCCTTCTTCGTGGGCAACGAGGAGTACGTCCTGGACATCATGCGCGTGGAGGAGATCCTCCCGCCCCAGCGCGTGATTCCCATCCCGCACGCGCCCGCCTTCGTGGAGGGCGTGCTGCACCTGCGCGGCGCGATGCTGCCCGTGGTGGACCTGCGCAGGCGTCTGTTGGGCCAGCCCGCGCAGGAGACGCGGCGCACGCGGATGCTCGTGTGCCGGCTGGGGACGCGCCGCGTGGTGGCGCGGGTGGACCGCGTGGCGGAGGTGCTGCGCGTGCGCCGCGGCGACATCAAGCCCGCTCCAGCGCTCATGGCCGGTGGGCGCACGCCGTTCGTGGTGGGCGTGTGTGGACCGCCGGAGCGGCTGCGGCTGCTCCTGGACCTGAAGGCACTGCTGCGCGCGGAGCTGGAGCGCGACTCCCGCCCGCCGCCCGCCGGCTGAGCGCCTGGTTTTCATCGTGCGCGCCGCGAATCGAGAGAGGAACGTCATGCGAGACCTGCGCGGGCATCGGAAGTCGCTGGGGTTCCTCTACGTGTTCGTGCACCTGCTGATGCTGCTGGGCGCGGGCGCGCTGGGCTACGCCGCGTTGATCGTCGCCGGCCTCGCGGCTGCAGGGCACTCCGGGCCGGACGCGATGGCGTGGGACAATCCCCTGTTCCTCGTGCTGGCGGGCTTCGCGGTGTTGCTCGTGGTTCTGGCCATCGCGGGGATCTTCATGGGCGTGGCACTGGTGGGCGGCAGTCCCGTGTCCAGGCGCCTGGCGACGGTGCTCGCCATCCTCGCTCTGCCCAACTTCCCCCTGGGCACGGTGCTGGGTGTCTATTCCCTCTGGTTCTTCGGGCAGGAGGGGTGGGACGCGGAGCTCGGTTCCCCGACGTAAAGGGTTCGCAGGTGAACGGTTCCATCCAACGCCGGGCTTCCCTCCGGCGCGGGGGGCGCCATGAGGGGGCAGCGGACGGGCCCTCGTTCGGCGCTCGTGGGACGCGACTCGCCCGGCCGCTTCAAGCAGGATGAGGCCATCCCGAGGCACACCCGAAGGAGGACGGCGATGAGCGACACGATGCGGTCCCCCGCCGGACAGGAGGAGGCGCGGTATCGGGCGTTGCAGGCGGTGGATCCCCGCGCGCCCGGTGCCCTGGAGACCTTCACCCGCGGCCTGCATGACGAGAGCTGGCGCGTGCGTCACGCGGCGGCGGAGGGTCTGCGCCGCGTACCGGACGCGAAGGGCGTCACCGCGCGGCTCATCTCCGTCCTGGGGGAGCGCGGCGAGACGGGCGCTCGCAACGCGGCGGCCGAGGCGCTGGCCGGCATGGGGCCCGTGGCGACAGAGCCGCTGGTGCACCTGCTGGAGCACGAGGATCCGGATCAGCGCAAGCTGGCGGCGGACATCCTGGGGCAGCTGGGCCCACCGGAGGTGGAGGACGTGCTGCTGCGCGCGCTCTCCGACGACGACCTCAACGTGCGCGTGGCGGCTGCGGAGGCGCTGGGCCGGCTGGGCGGGGACGCCGCGGCGCGGGCGCTGGAGGGGTTGCTGGACACGTCGACGCCCCTGTTGCGGCTGGCCGCGCTGGAGGGCCTTGCGTCGCTCAAGCGCGCACCCCCGCTGGAGCGCGTGATGGCGCTGGTGGAGGACCCGGGGTTGCGGCGCAGCGCCCTGCGGCTTTTGGGTCTGCACTCCCCGGGCGTGGCCACCCAGTGCATCTGCCGCGCCCTGGCCTCGCCGGTGCGCTCGGTGCGCGAGGCGGCCCTCGTCGCGCTGGGGACGCAGGCCGCGGGGCTGGGCCCCTACGAGCGCGGCGAACTGGACGCGGTGGCGCGCGCGGTGCTGGCCGGCATCCCGGCCGTGACGGAGCACGTGGCGCAGGCGCTGGACGGCGAGGACGTCCAGGTGCGGGCCGGAGCGCTGGTGGCCGCGGGAGCGCTGGGAGAGGCGTCGCTCGCGGTGGCGGTGGCGGAGGTGGCGCGCGAAGACCGGCTCCTGCGCGAGGTGCTCTTCACGCTGGGCCAGCTGGGCCCGGAGGGCCGGCGCCTGCTGCTCGGGAGCATGGGCAGGCTGTCGCTGCCCGCACGCACGGTGGCGGCCGAGGCGCTGGTGCTGCTGGTGGACGCGACGTCGGTGCCGGAGCTGTGCGCATTCCTGGAGTGGGCGGAGGACGACCTGCGCGCGGTGGTGGTGCGGGCGCTGGGGCGCACACGCTCGCCGGAAGCCGTGGCGCCCCTGGTGGAGCTGCTCTCGGATGCCTCGCTGTCGGGCATGGCGGCGCGAGCGCTGGAGCAGCTGACCGTGGCCCATCCGCTGGCGGCGCTGACCGCGCTGGAGGCGGCGGTGGAGCAGCGCACGACGCCCGCGGCCGTGGCGGTGCTGGGCCGGCTGGGCGGGGCGCGGGTCCTGCCCGTGCTGCGGCGGATCGCGCGGGATGAGGACGCTTCCTGGCGCGCGGCGGCGGTGGAGGCCGCGGGCCGGGCGGACGGAGAGGCGGGCCTGGAACTGGCGCGCGGCGCGCTGGCGGACGAGTCCCCCAGGGTGCGCATCGCCGCGGTGCGCTCATTGGGTCAGCAGGGCGGCAAGGAGGCCGCGACGTTCCTGGGGCTCGCACTGAAGGACGAGGACCGCGGCGTGCGCGTGGCCGCGGTGGAGGCGGTGGGCGCGGCGGGTGCGAAGGATCGCTCGCCGGACCTGGAGTCGCTGGTGCGCCACGGCGACGGTGCGCTCGCGATGCTGGCGGTGCGCGCCCTGACGAAGCTGGGGACGGTGGGCGCGGGCGTGCTCTGGGACGCGCTCAGCCATCCCGACGCGGAGGTGGTGAAGGCGGCCCTGGCGGCGCTGGCCTCGGCGGAGGCCTCCGCGGACGGGGCGGCGCTGGCGGTGTCGCTCCTGGGC
>NZ_RAWK01000084.1 GCF_003612165.1 Corallococcus aberystwythensis
CCGGTGGAGAGGGTGGGGGCGGGCACGGACGCCCGCTCGAGGTCGATCCAGTGGCGCTGCCGCTGGAAGGGATACGTGGGAAGGGTGACGCGCTGACGCTGCTCGTCGGCGTGGAAGGCCCGCCAGTCCAGGGCTACACCCCGGCGCCAGAGCTGGCCTGCTGCATTCAGGAGGGCGCTCCAGTCCGCGGCGTCACCGCTGGACTCGCCCAGGGAGGTGAACACCCGCGAGCGCTGGTCGGCCGTGGCCTGCTGCCGCGCCAGCGTGGCGAGCGTCACGCGCGGGCCCACCTCCAACAGCAGGTGGTCGCCCCGGTCCCAGAGCGTGCGCAGCGCGGGCGAGAAGCGCACCGTGTCGCGCAGGTGCCGCGCCCAATACTCCGGCGACGTCGCCTCGGAGGCCTTCAGCCACGTTCCCGTCGCCGTGGAGACGATGGGGATGCGCGGCTCGGACAGGCGCATGCCCTTCACCGTCTCCAGGAAGGGCGCCACCGCGGCGTCCATCATCGGCGAGTGGAACGCGTGCGACGTCTGGAGCATCCGGCACGCGGTGCCCTCCGCCTCCAGCGCGGCCTGGAGCCGCTGCACGGCCTCCGTGGGTCCGGACACCACGCACAGGCGCGGCCCGTTGTCCGACGCGATGGACAGCCCGTCCGTCAGCCGGGGCGCCACCGCTTCGGCGGACAGGCGCACCGACAGCATGCTGCCCGGCGCCTGCGCCTGCATGAGCTGACCGCGCTTCGCCACCAGGTGCAGCGCGTCCTCCAGTGTGAAGACGCCCGCGAGGCACGCGGCGACGAACTCGCCCACGCTGTGGCCCACGAGCGCGCCCGGCCGCACGCCCCAGCTCCACCACAGCTGCGCGAGCGCGTACTCCACGGTGAAGAGGGCCGCCTGCGCGAACGACGTCTGGCGCAGCGTCTCCGCGGCCTCGGGGGACTCGGGGGCCTTCGGGAAGAGCACCTCGCGCAGGTCGCGCCCGAGCAGCGGCTTGAGCACCTCCGCGCACGCATCCACCGTGGCGCGGAAGGCCGGCGCGTGGCGGTACAGCCCGTGCGCCATGTCCGGATGCTGCGAGCCCTGACCCGGGAAGAGGAACGCGACGGGCGGCGTGGACTCCAGCCCGGAGGCCTCCGGCTCGGCCGCCGTCAGCGCCCGCACGGCCTCTTCATGCGTGCCGGCCACCACGGCTCGCCGGAACGGGAACGCCTTGCGGCCCGTGGCCAGCGTGTGCGCCACGTCCGCGAGCGCCTCCTCGGGATGCGCCTGGAGGTGCGCGGCCAGCCGCACCGCCGCCTGCGTCAGCGCCGCGGGCGTCTTCGCGGACAGCGTCAGCAGCTGGCGCGGCTTCGACGGGCCGGAGGCGGGACGCTCGGGGGCCTCCTCCACCACGACGTGCGCGTTGGTGCCGCCCACGCCGAAGGAGCTCACGCCCGCGCGCAGGGGGCCCGTGCCCTCCGGCCACGCGGAGCGCTTCGCCTGGACGAAGAAGGGGCTGCGCGGGAAGTCGATCTTCGGGTTGGGCGTCTGGAAGTGCAGCGTCGGCGGCAGCTCGCGGTGCTTCAGCGCGAGCACCGTCTTCAAGAGCCCCGCCACGCCCGCCGCGGCGGTGAGGTGGCCGAAGTTGCTCTTCACCGAACCGATGGCGCAGAAGCCCGTGTCCGCGGTGTGCGCGCGGAACGCCTGGGACAGCGCCTCGACTTCAATGGGGTCGCCCAGCGGCGTCGCCGTGCCGTGCGCCTCCACGTATCGGATGGTGCGCGGGTCGATGCCGGCGTTCGCGTGCGCCGTCGCGATGGCGGTAGCCTGGCCCTCCACGCCCGGCGCCGCGAAGCTCACCTTCGCCGCGCCGTCGTTGTTGATGCCCACGCCGCGCAGCACCGCGTGGATGACGTCGCCATCCGCCTGCGCGTCCGACAGGCGCTTGAGCACCACCGCGCCCAGGCCGTCGCTGAAGAGGGTGCCGGTGGCGTTCGCGTCGAAGGGCCGGCAGTGCCCGTCCTGGGAGAGCATGCCGCCCTCCTGGTACAGGTGGCCGGACTTCTGCGGCACCGTCACGGACGCGCCGCCCGCCAGGGCCACGTCGCACTGGTGCGTCTGGAGCGCCCAGAACGCCTGCGCCACCGCGACCAGCGACGTGGAGCACGCGGTGTTGAGCGACAGTGCGGGCCCGCGAAGGTCCAGCTTGTGCGCGACGCGCGTCGCCACGTAGTCCTTCTCGTTGGCCACCATGGCCTGGAAGGCGCCTACGCGGCCCACGATGTCCTGGCGGGGCAGCACGTGCAGCGGCTGGTAGCTGTTGTTGTGCGTGCCCGCGAAGACGCCGATGAGGCCGGGGTACGTCTCCGGCACGCAGCCGGCGGACTCCAGCGCCTCCCAGGCCGTCTCCAGGAACAGGCGCTGCTGCGGATCCATCACCTGCGCCTCTTTCGGCATGATGCCGAAGAAGGCGGCGTCGAACAGCTCCACGCCGTCCAGGATGCCGCGCGCCCGCACGTACTCGGGGGCGTCGCGCTCGGCGGCGGGCACGGACGGATCCACCTCCTCGCGCGGGAAGGTGGCGACGGACTCCACGCCGCCCACCAGGTTCTTCCAGAACGTCTCCACGTCGGGAGCGCCCGGGAAGCGGCCCGCCATGCCGATGATGGCCACGGGCTCCGCGCCGCCCGACGCCTGCTTCCGCTTCGCCTGCCGCGCCTCCGCCAGCTGCTTGAGCGACGGGCGGGACGCATCCCCGGTGAGCACCGCCGCCAGCTGCGCCACCGTGGGGGACTGGAACAGCTGGACGATGGGGATCTCCAGCCCGTGCGCCTGCCGCAGCCGCGCCACGCTCTGGAGCGCGAGCAGCGAGTTGCCGCCCAGCTCGAAGAAGCTGTCGTGCACGCCCACCCGGTCGATGCGCAGCAGCTGCGCCCACGCCTCCGCGAGCGTGCGCTCCAGCGGCGAGCGCGGCGCGACGAACGCCTGCTGAAGCTCCGGCCGCGTGGGCAGCGGGGCGGGCAGGGCGCGGCGATCAATCTTCCCGCTGGGCGTGCGCGGCAGGGACTCCAGCAGGACGAACGCGGAGGGCACCATGTAGTCCGGCACCCGCGTGGACAGGTGGCGCCGGAGCGCTCCGGCCGCGTGCTCCAGCGTGCCGTCCGGGACGACGTAGGCGACCAGCCGCTTGTCGCCGGGCACGTCCTCGCGCGCCACCACCGCCACCTGCTTCACCGCCGGGTGGCTGCCGAGCGCGACTTCAATCTCGCCCAGCTCGATGCGGTAGCCGCGCACCTTCACCTGGCCGTCGATGCGGCCCAGGAACTCCACGTTCCCGTCCGGCAGCACGCGCGCCAGGTCGCCCGTCTTGTACGCGCGCTCGCCGGTGCCGGGCTTGAGCGGGTGCGGCACGAAGCGCTCCGCCGTCAGCGCCTCGCGGTGCAGGTAGCCCTTCGCCAGGCACACGCCCGCGAGGAACAGCTCGCCGGACTCGCCGTGGGGCACGGGCTTCTTCTGCTCGTCCAGCACCAGCAGCTCGCAGCCGTCCAGCGCCTTGCCGATGGGCGGCAGCGCGGGCCACGCGTCCGGGGAGCCGCGGAGCACGTAGCTGGAGACGACGTGCGTCTCCGACGGGCCGTAGTGGTTGTGCAGCGCGCAGCCCGGCAGCGCCGCGAAGAACGCGCGCAGGTGGTGCGTCACCTGGAGCTGCTCGCCCGCGGTGACGACCTCGCGCAGGGACGGAGGAATCTTCTGATGCGAGGTGGCGATCTCCGCCACGTTCTGCAGCGCGATGAAGGGCAGGAACAGCCGCTCCACGCGCTCCTCCGCCAGCAGCTGCAACAGCAGCACGGCGTCCAGCCGCAGCGCGTCCCGCACCAGCACCAGCGTTCCGCCGGAGCACCACGTGCCGAACAGCTCCTGGAACGACACGTCGAAGGACAGCGGGGAGAACTGCAGCGTGCGCGTGCCCGGCCCGGCGATGGACTGGCCCAGCTGCCACGCGATGAGGTTGGCGAGCGGCCGGTGCCCCATGGCCACGCCCTTGGGCGTCCCCGTGGAGCCCGACGTGTAGATGGCGTACGCCAGCCCCTCCAGGCTCGACGCGTCCACCGGCGAGGCCGGGGCGCCGGAGGCGAAGAGGGCAGGGGACTCATCCAGGCACAGCACCGGGCCCGCGAAGGAGGGCAGTCCCGCGCGCAGCTTCGCCTGGGTGAGCAGCACCGGCGCCTTCGCGTCCTCCAGCATGAAAGCCAGACGCGGCGCGGGATAGGCCGGGTCCAATGGCAGATACGCGCCGCCGGCCTTGAGCACGGCCAGCACCGCCACCACCATCTCCACCGAGCGCTCCAGGCACACGCCGACGAGCACGTCCGTGGTGACGCCCAGGCCCCGGAGGTGGTGCGCCAGCTGGTTGGAGCGGCGGTCCAGCGCCGCGTACGTCAGCCCCGCGCCTTCGAACCGGACCGCTTCGGCCTCAGGCGTCCGGGCCGCCTGCGCAGTGAAACGCGCCACCACTGTCTGCATGAGCGCTGCGTCCACGAACATCTCCCCCAGGGCCATCCGACCTTCTGGTTTCGAACGTTTGAAATTGAAGCGGATGAGAAAGACGGGCCAACCCGGCCCGGGAGCATGCCACGCCTGGAAAGGAATGATCGCGCCTGGGCAGATTCCTTACATCCGGACGGCTCCTTGGCCGCCCCCCAGCCGTCGCATTCAGAGAAAGCGCGAAAAGAACGCCAGCACCTTGCGTGGATATTCTTCCGGAGAGGCCTGGAGGTAATTCTCGTGCCCCACCCCGGGCACGCGCCACTTCTCCCAGGGGCCCTGGCCCTGGCGCAGCAGGTCCTCCAGCGCGGCGTCCGGTACCCAGGGGTCCTCGGCGCCGGCCACCAGCAGGACGGGGCGGCCCGCCAGCGCGGCCATGTCCCGCGCGGGCTGCACGGCGTTCACGTCCACGCCCGCGCGCTTCATCACCCCCAGCGCCGGCCACAGGCCCAGGGGTCCCCAGTGTCCCAGCTCCTCCTGGAGCGCCTGCGCGGGCGCCACCGCCGCGGCCTCCACCACCACGGCCTTGAGGCGTGCATCCTCCGCCGCGGCCTTCAGCACCGAGTAGCCCCCCAGGGAGAACCCGAGCGCGCCGATGCGCTTCGCGTCCACCTCCGGCTGGCGCGCGGCGAAGTCCACCGCCGCCCTCACCTGCGTCGCCTCGCGGTCGCCGTAGGTGGACACCGTTCCGCCGCTCTCGCCGTGCGCACCCAGATCGAAGAGCAGGAGCCCGTAGCCGGCCTTCGCCAGGAACCGGGCCTCGGGAAGGAGCTGGGTGCGGTTGCCAGACAGGCCATGGACCAGGACAACGAGCGCCCCGTCGCGCGGCGGCAGAAACCAGCCCTTGAGCGGGAGGCCGTCGCTGTCCTGGAACGCCACGTCGCGCAGTCCGGCGAGCTCCGCTTCGCCAGGCGGACTCCCCACGGGCTGCCGGGGTGGATGCACCTCCTGGGAGATGTAGCGCGCGCTGCGCACCGTCACCCAGGCCGCCATCGCCAGCAGGGCCACGCCGCCCAGCAGGAGCCCGGCGACAAGCGGATGCTTCACGCGGACTCCCGGGCCACCCACGCGTCCACCTTCGCCTCCAGCACGTCCAGCGGCAGTGAGCCCGTCAGCAGCACCTCGTCGTGGAAGGCCTTCACGTCGAAGCGCGTCCCCAACTTCGCCTCCGCCCGGTCACGCAGGGCGCGCATGCGCAGCTGGCCGACCTTGTACGCCAGCGCCTGGCCCGGCCACGCGATGTAGCGGTCCACCTCGTTGGTGACGTCCATCTCCTGGCGCGGCGCGTTCTCCATGAAGAAGTCCAACGCCTGCTTCCGGGTCCAGCGCTTCGCGTGCAGGCCGGTGTCCACCACCAGCCGCACCGCGCGCCACATCTCGTAGGCCAGCTGGCCGAACTTGTCGTGCGGGTCGTCGTACAGGCCCAGCTCGTCACCCAGCGATTCGCTGTAGAGCGCCCAGCCTTCATCGAAGGCCACGTAGGACGTGAAGCGGCGGAAGTCCGGCACGTCCGTCTGCTCGTTGGCCAGGCACACCTGGAAGTGGTGGCCGGGCACGGCCTCGTGCAGCGTCAGGGGCACCATCTCCCAGACGGGCCGCGTCTCCGGCCGGTAGAGGTTCACCTGGAAGGTGCCCGGGCGCGAACCGTCCGCGGAGGCCGGGAAGTAGAAGCCCGTCGTCACGTCCGGGGCCATGGCCTCCGGGATGGGTTCGACGACGTAGGGGGTCTTCGGCATCGTCCGGAACAGGCGCGGCAGCAGCGGATCAATGCGCCGGGCCAGCGTCCGGTAGCGCGCGAGCAGCGCTTCGCCCGTGGGCTCGTAGAAGCGCGTCTCCGTGCGCAGCGTTTCGAAGAAGCCCTGCAGCGTGCCGGTGTAGCCCGTGCGCGCCATCACCGCGTCCATCTCCGCGCGCAGCCGCTGGACCTCCGCCAGGCCCACCTGGTGGATCTCCTCCGGCGTCATCCGCGTCGTCGTGTGCCGGCGCGCGAGCACCGTGTACATCGCCTCGCCGTCCGGGAACTGCCACACGCCCACGGTCTCCGGAGCGGCGGGCAGGTACTCCGTGGTGACGAAGTCCAGGGCGCGCTTCAGCGCGGGCACCACCGTCTTCGCGATGGCGTCACGGCCCGCCTGCTCAAGCCTCCGCGCGTCCTCCGGCGCGAAGTCCTTCGGCATGCGGGTGAACGGGCTGAAGAAGCCGCTCTTCGCCGGGTCCGCCACCACCTGCCGCTCCAGCTGCGGCGGGATGCGCTGGAGCACGATGCGCGGGTGGATGCGGTGCTGGCGCATGCCCTCGCGCATCAGCGCCACCACCTGATCCGCGTAGGTGCCGAAGCGCTCCAGCCGCTTCACCCAGTCCTCGTAGTCCCGCACCGTCTCGAAGCGCAGGGTGTCCGCGAGCTGGTACGCCGTCTGGAGCCCCGGCGGCTGCTTGAGTCCCTCCGGCAGGCCGCCCATCTGGTTGAGGGGCAGGAGGTGCCACTTCACCCCGTACTCCTCGATCCACGTTTCGTGCATCCGGCGGAAGAGGTCCAGGTGCAGCCGGTCCGCGTCGCTGTCCAGCCCAGCGCGGTCCACGTCCTGGAGCCGGCGCAGCACGTCATGGCTGTGCCGGTGATCCGCCTCCAGCGCGGCGAGGCTCAGGTCGTCCCAGGTGTCATTCCAGCGCCGGTCCCCCAGCAGCGATGCATAGGTGGGGTACTGCTGGAGCGAGTACTGCCACTCCGCTTCCAACAAGGCGTGCAGCGAAGCGGACGCGGCGCCGCGCCGGGGGACGGACTGGGATGACATGGACGGACTCCCGAGGAGGAACCGCGACTAGACGAACAGCGTAGGATCGAACTCGTCCACGTTGACCGGCAGGAGCCGGGGCAGGGGACGCTGGAAGACGCGGGCGTTGAGCTCCAGGTCGACGACCTTCAGGCCCAGCGGCGTGAGCTCGCGGAAGCGCTGGCTCACGTACTCGCGCAGTCCCAGCACGGCGACCTGGCGCTTCTCCTCCAGCAGCGGCTTGAGCGCCTCCGCGAAGTCCCCGCCGTCGTGGCTGGCCAGGCCCACCGCCGCCCCCGGGCGCTGGGTGCGGATGTTCTCCAGCAGCTTGAGGATGCCCAGGTCCACGACCTTCTGATCCGGCCGGCCGTGCAGCAGCGCGACCTCACAGCCCGCGGACTTCAGCGCGCGCACGAAGCCAATCATCGCGTCCGGCAGCTGCTCCCCGCGCGCGTTGAGCACCACCACGCAGCGCACCGGCTTGGGGAAGTAGGTGTCGCAGAAGGCGACGAGCCGGTCGAACTGCACGCGGTCCTGCGGCTCGGGCTTGCGCCCGACGATGTTGGAGACGGCCCAGTCGACGTTCTCGGCGTCGATGAGGACGTAGGATGCGGCGGCGGGTCGGACGGATTGCATGGCGGGGACAATACGCGGGCTTCCGCCCGTTGGGGGTTTTCATAGACCCAGGCGGATTCGTTGGAACTCCTCCAACAACAGCTCCGACACGCGCCGGACGCGGGGAATGTCCAGCGCGGACTTCGCGCAGACCAGGTGCGTCGCGCTCCGGGAGAAGGGCCCCAGGTCCAGGTCCAGGGGCACCAACTGCGTCGGGCGGGGGAAGCGGTGCGGCATGCGCGGCATCACCATGGCCCCCAGGCCGGCCTCCGCCGCCGCGAGCATCACCAGGTAGTTGTCCGCCGTGAATGACGGGGCGAAGCCGGGGATCATTGATTCCAGCTGGGGGTTGGGCGGGACGGTTTCGAAGGGAGGCCCCCAGGCCACCCAGGGCAGCTGCTGGAGCGTCACCTTCTTCGGCAGCCGGGCCTTCAAGGCCTTGGATACGAGGACGGCGTTGGGGACCTCCAGCGTGTCCACGAGCTTGAGGTCCGCGCTCGTGGGAAGCCGCCCGCGCAGCGCGAGGTCCGCCTCGCCGCGCCCCAGATCCAGGTATTGAATCTGCGACTGCACCTCCAGGCGCAGGCCGGGGTGCTTCTGGGAGACGAAGGCGGCGAAGGGCGCCACGAAGTCGAAGCTCATGAAGGGCGTGGCTGTCACGCGCACGATGCCCCGGGGTGAGCTGTCCGCGGACTCCGCCGCGCGGTGCAGCTCTCCTGCCCACTCCGCCATCTTCTTCGCGGGCACGACGAGCCGTTCACCGGCCGCCGTGAGCGCCGCGCCCTCCACGCCCCGGCGGAACAACGCCGCGCCCACCGCGTACTCCAGCGCGGCCAGCCTGCGGCTCACCGTGGGCTGTCCGATGCGCAGCCGCCGCGCGGCCCCGCTGAAGCTGCCCGTCTCCGCGATGGCGAGGAACAGCCGCGCGTCGTCCCAGGAGATATCCATGAATGGATGGCATCATGCCGTTTTGGCGGATTTCCATCCACGGATGCATCCCGCATCTTCCTCCTCGTTCCGAACGCCCGAAGCCCCGGGCGCGGAAGAAGGAGTCCCGCCATGAAGTCCACCCTGTTCGCGCTCTGCCTGTCCGTCGCGGGTTTCGCCACCGGTTGCGCCACGTCCTCCCACGCCGTGCAGAAGTCCGCGCTCGGCGTGACGCGGCCCGCGGACGCGCTGCTCGCGGAGTTGAACGTGCCGGGGCCGGTGGAGTTGGAGACCGTCACGTCGTGCGACTGGGCGGTGGATCGCGGTGGCCTCATCAACCTGGATCACCCCACGGCGAAGGCGGCGCACCTGGAGGACGGCGACGAGCCCATCCAGGTCTTCTTCCACGCCCTGCGCCACCCGACGCGAGGGATGTATATCGTGGACACCGGCGTGGAGACGGCGCTGCGGGACGCGCCGGACCGCGCGGCGCTGGGCGGCATCGTGGTGAGCGCGATGCACATGGAGAAGATGACGGTGCTGGCGCCGCTGGGCGAGTGGTTGGCGAAGCAGCCCCAGCCGCTCTCCGGTGTCTTCCTCACGCACCTGCATCCGGATCACATCAGCGGCATGGCGGACGCACCGGCGGGCACGCCCGTCTTCACCGGCCCGGGTGAGGCGGCCAGCCGCGCCTTCGTGAACCTGCTGGTGCAGGGCCCCACGGACCGCGCGCTCGCGGGCAAGCCGGCGCTGTCGGAGTGGAACTACACGGCTGACGCGAAGGGCCTCTTCGACGGCGCGGTGGACATCTTCGGAGACGCCTCCGTGTGGGCGCTCTGGGTGCCGGGACACACGCCGGGCAGCACCGCGTACCTCGTGCGCTCCACGAAGGGGCCGGTGCTGTTGTTGGGCGATGCCAGCCACACGCGCTGGGGCTGGGAGCACGACGTGGAGCCGGGCTCCTTCACGGACGACGGGCCCCGGAGTGTGGAGAGCTTCAAGAAGCTGCGCGCGTTCGTCGCGGCGCACCCGGAAGTGGAGGTGCGCTTCGGCCACCAGCACTGAGGCTCTTCGTGCCGCTCTGGAACGCGCGGCGGTAGGCGAGGGGGCTGGTGGTGACGAAGCGCTGGAAGTGTTCGCGGAACGTGGTGGGCGAGCCGAAGCCCACCTTCTCCGCGACGGCCTCCACGGGCTGGCGGGTGGTCTCCAGCAGGTGCTGGGCGCGACGCACGCGGGCGTGGAGGAGCCACTGGAGGGGCGTGGTGCCGGTCTGTTCCCGGAAGCGGCGGCTCAGGGTGCGCTCGCTCATCGCCGCCTTCCGGGCGAGGGCCTGGAGCGTGAGCGGCCGGTGCAGGTGGTCTTCCATCCAGCGCAGGAGCGGCTCCAGTGACGCGCCTTCCGGGGTGGGCGGCACGTGGGTGATGAACTGGGACTGGCCGCCGTCGCGCTCCAGCGGCATCACGGCCAGCCGCGCCGCGTCCGCCGCCACCGCGGAGCCGTGGTCACGCCGCACCAGGTGCAGGCACAGGTCCAGCCCCGCCGCCGCGCCCGCGGACGTGAGGAGCTGGCCGTTGTCGACGTAAAGGACGTTCGGATCCACGTGGATGGAGGGATGGCGCCGGGCCAGCTCCTCCGAGGCCAGCCAGTGGGTGGTCGCGCGGAGTCCGTCGAGCAGGCCGGTCGCGGCGAGGAGGAAGGCGCCGGAGCAGATGGACGCGATGCGGGTGCCCCGACGGGCCGCCGCGCGGAGGGCCGTCAGGAGCCTGGGGGGAACGGGCGCGGAGACGTCCGTGATGCCGGGCAGGATGATGGTGTCCGCGCGCGCCAGCGCTCCCAGGCCATGGCGGGTCTTCAGCACGAACGCGCCCGCGTGGACTTCCGGCGTCACCCCGCAGACACGGACCGCGTAGCCCGGGCCGCCATCTGGAAGCCGCACGCGGCCGAAGACCTCGGTGGGAATGGAGAGGTCGAAGGGCACCACTCCGTCCAGCGCGACGATGGCCACGGTGTGCATGGCGGGAAGATGCCAGAGCAGGTCCGTGGCGGGAAGTCGTCGAAAGATGGCGTTTCCGCCACTCACGGCGCGGGCAGGGCGCGTGTCATACGGGCGGGGGATGACGGATGCACGGTGAGGGTGCCGGGTGTTGATCTACCGCTTGCTGCTCCTGATGAAGTTCGTGGGCGTGGTGCTCTACGGCGGCGGGCTGGTGGGCGCGCTGGCCGCGACGGGCTCCCGTGAGCGCAAGCGCGCGGTGCACGCCATCGCGTCACCGGGGCTGGTGGTGACGTGGACGGCGGGCTACCTGCTGACCCTCCAGTTCAACCTGGCGTTGACGGAGGCGTGGATCCTGGGCGGGCTGGCGCTGTCGCTGGTGTCACAGCTGGCGCTGGTGTCCATGGCGTCGCGAGAGCGGCGCACGGTGCCGGGCGCGCTGCTGGCGGCCGTGTCGTTCTTCGGGGTCCTGGTGTTGATGATCTTCCGGCCGCGCTGGCCCTGGGTGGACACATGAGTGCGCTGAGACAGCTGCGGTGGGCGGCCTTCCTGGAGGGGATGTCCTTCCTGGGGCTGCTCTTCATCGCGATGCCGGTGAAGTACCTGCTGGGGCAGCCCCTGGCGGTGCGCATCACCGGCGCCGTCCACGGGCTGCTGTTCCTGCTCTTCGTGTCCTCGCTGTTCCGAGCGGCCTCCGAGCACGGCTGGCCCGCGCGCCGTTCGCTCACGGCGTTCGGCGCGTCCCTGCTGCCATTCGGCACCTTCGTGCTGGACCGCGCGCTGCGGCGGGAGGAGCGGAAGGGCCAAAGCCGCTCCGGAAGTGGACTCACTCCGGAGTGAGGTTCAAGCGCATGTCGACAGCGCCCTGCCGTGCGTTCTGCACCGCGCGCATCCAGTCCGTCCAGACGGCGGCGTCCGCGGGAGTGCCATCCGCGAGCAGGGACATGCTGCCCAGCAGACCGCCGAGCTCATCCGAAGGGCTCAGCCCGTACTGCTCCTTGAGGAATTCATACATCGCCGCATAAGGCTCCTGGATCGTGAGCACGTCTTTCATTGTGGCCTCAGGATCTTGATGGGAGCCGAAAGCCCCATCTGGACGGGGCGTTTCCCCCAAGCAGGGGCGAGGCCGGAGCCGGAGGAAGAGAGCCCGTCCTTTGCCGCGACGAGGGAGGAGCTGAAGAAGGAGCGCACACCACGATTGGACTCTCGCCAGGCTGCTACGCAGGACGGAAAGCGCTGGACGTGTTCGCTTGCTCGAAGTGTGGAAACAGGAGATGCGCTCATCCAGCGCGCCTTCGCCGCCCTTTCAAAATGTCTCGAGGAAGGTCTTCATCTCGCGCAGCACCTCATCATGGTTGGTGAGCCAGACGTAGTGCCGCGCGTGCTCGAGCTTGATGCCCTTCCAGTTCGGCATGCTCATCACGCTCTGCATTTCGGCGTCCCGCTGGAGCGCCCTGGCGCTCAGGGTCCTCAACTTCTCCTGCACGGGAAGGTCCATTTGGGAGAAGCCTGGGAGGTCCTCCGCCCGCCCGGACCGAGGCTGATCCACGTAGAGGAAGAGCACGGCCGCCGTCACGGCCGCGAAGTCCACCTGCGAGAAACCTTTCATCACCCGCTCCTCCGCGTATGGCCACTTGCGGTCGCGCAGGTAGTGCCCGGTCTTCGGATCGAACTCGTTCGCTTCGTCGATCTCGTGCGCGGGGAACGCTCCTCCGACATCACGCGCGACCGCGGCGGCGAGCGCGGCGCGTGAGGCCACGTCCTCGGGAGCGGGCTCGCTCGGAGGAGGCATGGGTAGGACCGAAAGGAACTCCGCCAGCAGGTCCCCGTTGGTCCTCACGTCCAGGTAGACCACCTTCTCCACGCGCTCCGGGTGATGGGTTGCCACCCAGGTGAGCTCTGGCCCGGCGGCGGAGTGGCCCACGAATGACGCCTTCGCGATTCCCAGCCCCTCCAGCACCCGGACGACGTCCTCGCCCAGGGTGGCGGTATCGTAGCCCTGCTCGGGCCAGCTCGACGAGCCAAACCCCCGGCGGGTGACGGCATAGACGTGATGGGCCGCGGTGAACTCCGGCGCGAAGGTGTCGAACACGTGGCCCGTGTTGCCCAGGCCCGACAGGAAGACGAGCGCGGGTCCCTGGCCTCCGAAGTCGAGCAGCTCGAGTTCGACCTCCTCGGCCACCTTCACCCGCTTCACCTGATGCAACGCGCTGGAGTCGGCAGAAGCCGGGACCGGGACGGACTTCGTCGTCACACAGGCGAACAGCGGCAAGCAGAGGAGGAGGAGCTTTCGCATGGACTGACAGCGTAGTTCATCCGGATTGAGCGACGCGGAGAGAGCGGCGTGGATGCCCAGGCTCAAACCATCCCGGGTGCGCAGGCGCCACTTGCGTAGCAGCGCCTTGAGCTTGCTCCAGGCGGGCTCGATGGGGCTGAAGTCCGGGCTGTACGGTGACAGGAAGACGACGCGGGCCTCGCGCGACTCAATGACGTCGATGAGCGCGCGTCATGTCCACGCGCCAGCCCTGCGGTGACACTACTTCCTGCCGGAACTGCTCCAACTCCTTCTCCACGTGCACCTCCAGGTTCTTGACCCGGAGGTCTCACGTCGCAGCCCCTCTCGTCACGACGGGCCCCGGCGAGCAGTCAAGGGCCTTCCACCAGCAGGCGCAGGCAGTCGCCAGCGCTGCCGGTGCGTTGGCACCAGCGCAGGTACGCACGTGTCAGGTCCGCGTCCGGGTCAGGAGCTTGTGTCTCCGTGTGTTCGTCTGGACCGAGCGGTGTGATGCGATGGCTTCGCGGGTCAAACAGGTAGGAACCACTGCGGGGTTCCACCTGCCACAGTCGTCGCGCCGCTTCCTGGGGCTGCCGTGAAGTCTCCACGGAACGAGCCAGCTTCGCCACGGCCCTTACGAAGTCCTGCGCATCCACCCTCGCCGGAGTGTCCTCAGTACGTGGATGGATCCTGACGGACGCGCCGTCAGCTGTGTCCAGCCGCACCGTTCGAGAAGTGCCACTGCATCCAGCGAAGATCAGGAGCAGGAGCGGTAACGACCAATGGAGCCGCATGCGGTGCCCCCTGGATCAAGCCGGTTCCCGTGAGGCTCCTACACTCATTCGGATCCCGTGAAGCCGTGCGGGCAGGAATCCCCCTCCACATGACACCGAGGCCACCTCCGAACGGACGTGGCCTCCATGCATCACGCCTAGCGCAGGCGGAACGAACCCTCGGCGATGATCAGCAGCTCCACGCCGGTGGTGGCCTTGGTCCCGAAGGTCGTCAGGGTGGCGGCGGCGCCGCTGCGCACCGCGGCGTCGTAGGTGGTGAAGGCGCTGACCACCGCCTCCGAGAGCATCGTGGCGGACGCCTTGCCGGATTGATCCAGCACCCTGCCCAGCGTGGCTTCGAGCGTGGCACCCGCCTGCGCGCCCACGTTTATCGCGGAGTCCAAGGCGAGCTGGTTGCCGCCGGTCGTCACCCCCAGCTGGGCACCCATCACGGACGCGCTGCCGCTGGTGGCGAGCTGCGCGCCAAAGGCCTCCCAGGCGGTCACGGCATCACTGGCCGACCTGGCGCCGGAGACGTTCGTGCGCAGCGTCCGGGTGGTGGTGTCCGCCTGGGTCAGCACCGGGGTGGGGGCGCTGGAGCCCTGGAGCAGGGCCTTCACGGCGGCCTCGGCGGCCCGGGCCTCCAGCGCGGCGGCGGACCGCACGGACGCGTCCGCGACCGCGATTCCCGCCCCGGAGGACAACCGCGCCTCCACCGCGATGCGATAGGCCACGCTGGCCTGGCGCTCCGCCTGCTGATCCTGCACGTCGCTCGCCTCGGACGTGGCCTCGCGCACCTCCGCGAAGAACGCGTCATACGCCGGCGCCGCCGCCCCCCCCGCGTCCAGCGTCGCGTCCAGCTTCGCCGCCGCGTTCAGCGACGCATTGAAGAGCTGCCCCTGCGTGACCACCACGCCGGCCCGCGCATACGCCTTGAGCCGGGTCGCCTGCGCCGCGCTCACCGCCGCGCCCAGGGCCTCCACCGACTCGGCAGCCGTCTCCGGGCGCTGGCCGCGCACCGCCGTCGCCTGCTCCGCGTTCAGCCGCGCGCGCAGGTCCACCGTGTCTACGCCGTCGGGCCTTTCCCCGTCCCGCACCATCTGGACGTAGACCTCCGCCTCCAGCGAGGACTCACTGGTGATGGGCGGCGCCGTGCGCACGGCCTGCCCGGACGCCGGTTTCGTGGAGTCCAGCAGCGCGGAGCCCACAGTGGCGCCGGACGCGTTCACCGCCTCGATGATCAGCCGCTGCCCTGCGTCGTCCAGCTCCAGCGTGTAGCTGCCATCCGCCGCGACCTCCGCCTCCTTCAGCGTCGTCAGGTCGCCCGCCGCCACCACGCGGCTGATGCGCACCATGGTGGTGGCCTCCGCCGTCCCGTCTCCCCCCAGCGCGGGCGCGCCGTCGGTGAGCGCCTGCGACTGCTCACCGGCCCCGTTGGTGACGTGCCCCTGGACCATCACCTTGTCCTCGCCGCCACAGGCCACGAGCCACAGCCCTACGACGGCACCCAGAATCACTTCACCCGCGCGACGCATCCGCATGTGTAGGCAACCCCCGCCGGGCGCGAACCCGCCTCGGCATTGGAGGGGGAATACAACCAGCGGAACCACGGGATGCAAGCGGTCAGGCGGGTTGCTGCTTCCGGGCCCCAGTCAGCTCAACTTCTCCAGCAGGCCCCGCAGCTCCGCCTGCTCCGAGGCGCTCAGGCGGCCCAGCCGCGAACCGAACGCCTCCGACAGCAGGGCCATGCCCCGCGCCGTCACCTTGCGCCCGGCGGGAGTCACCTGCAGCCGGTGCCGCCGCAGGTCCGAGGCGTCGATCTCCCGGCGCAGGAAGCCCGCCGCCTCCAGCCGCTTCACGTACACCGTCACCGTCGGCTTCGGCATGCTCAGGGTCGCCGCCAGCTCCGCCGGGTAGGGGTGCTCCTCCACCTGCGCCAGCACGAACAGCTCCTTCGTGTCCAACCCCAGCTCGGAGATGTCCGGGGAGACGCTGGAGATGACCGACATCAGCAGGTTGTAGTTCAGCGACCAGATCTTCGCCGCGTCGATTTTCGACATGGGCCCTTGCGCGGAAATTGGTACAAAATTAAATCACCTCAAGGCTGAACCAATCCGGCCTCCCAAAAACGGTAACACATCCCCAGGAGCCCCCATGCCTCTCGACCACTACGTCACGCTCGGCCGCTCCGGCCTGCGCGTGAGCCCGCTGTGCCTTGGTGCGATGACGTTCGGTGAAGACCTGGGCTGGGGCACCAGCGTGGAGGAGTCCCAGAAGATCATCGACCGGTTCATCGAACTGGGCGGCAACTTCATCGACACCGCGAACTTCTACACGAAGAGCCATTCCGAGAAGATCATCGGCGACCACGTCGGCAGGCATGCGGCCCGGCGCGACCGCCTGGTCATCGCCACGAAGTTCAGCGGCAACCTCTACCCCGGAGACCCGAACGGGGGCGGCTCCGGCCGCAAGTCCATCATCTCGGCGTGCGAGAACTCGCTCCGCCGCCTGCAGACGGACTACATCGACCTGTACTGGCTGCACAATTGGGACAAGCACACGCCCATCGACGAGACGATGGCCGCGCTCGAGGACCTGGTCCGGGCCGGCAAGGTCCGCTACCTCGGCGTCTCCGACACGCCTGCCTGGAAGGTCGTCGAGGCCAACGTCACCGCGCGCTTCCGGGGCTGGTCGGCCTTCATCGGGTTGCAGATTGAATACTCGCTGCTCGAGCGCAGCGTGGAGCAGGAGCTGGTCCCCATGGCCCTGGAGCACGGGCTGGGCATCACCCCCTGGTCTCCTCTCAAGAGTGGCGCGCTCAGCGGCAAGTACACCCGGAAGAACGCGGGCCAGCTGAAGGGCGACCGGGGCGCCTTCATCGAGCCCTACCTGAACGAGAAGACCTACACCGTCGTCGACGCGCTCGAGGCCATCGCTCGCGCGCATGAGAGCACTCCGGCGCGCGTGGCGCTGGCCTGGGTCATGGCGAAGCCCGGAGTGGGCTCGACCATCATCGGCGCGCGGCGGCTCTCGCAGCTCGAGGACAACCTGAAGGCCGCCGACGTGAAGCTCACGGCCGAGGAGCTGGGCCGGCTGGATGAGCTCACGAAGCCCACGTTCGGGTTCCCGCAGAGCATGGAGCCCATGTTCCCCGCCATCCACAACGGCGGGACGACGGTGAACGGCGTCCAGCTGCCGGCTTCCCCCTTCGGCGTGGAGAAGGGCGACAAGGTCTACTGACCGCGGTCACCGCCGGGGCCGGGGCTTCGTGCCCGGCCCCTTCGCGGCGGCAGGGAAACCGGACAGGTGCCCGGCAAGCCACTACCCGTCCCCCGGGGAACGATGCAGGTTTCCTCCCATTCACGGGAGCGGACCATGAAAGTCTTTGTGTTGGGCGCGACGGGGTACATCGGCGGGTCGGTGGCGGCGCGGTTGATGGCGGCGGGGCACCCGGTGGTGGGCACCGCCCGGAACCAGGACAAGGCGCGGGAGCTGGAGGCGCGCGGCATCCAGGCGACGGTCGCCTCGTTCGATGATCTGGACGCGCTCGCGCGGCTGGCGAAGGAAGCCGACGCCGTCATCAACGCGGCGTCCGCGGACGAGCGCAAGGTGGTGGAGGCGCTGCTCGCCGCGCTGAAGGGAAGCGGCAAGCACTTCATCCACACCAGCGGCTCCAGCATCGTCGCCACCGACGCGGGCGGCGAGCTGACGGCGGGCGTGCATGACGAGGACACGCCCATCGAGCCCGTGCCGGAGAAGGTGGCGCGCATCTCCCTGGACAGGACGGTGCTGGACGCGGCGAAGGACGGCATCCACACGAACGTCATCTGCCCGTGCCTCATCTACGGCAAGGGGCTGGGCCTGAACCCGGACAGCGTGCAGCTTCCGCCGCTCATCCAGTACGCGCGCGAGACGGGCACGGCGCGCTACATCGGGAAGGGGGAGAACGTCTGGTCCAACGTGCACATCGAGGACCTGGCGGACCTGTACCTCCTGGTGCTGGAGCGCGCTCCGGCCGGGACGTTCTTCTTCGCGGAGAACGGCGAGGCGAACTTCCGCGACGTGGTGACGGCCATCGGCAAGAGCCTCCACCTGCCCGTGGCCAGCATGCCGCTCCAGGAAGGGGAGAAGCGCTGGGGCGTGGAGCTGGGGCGGCTGGCGCTCGCGTCCAACAGCCGCATCCGCGCGAAGCGGGCCCGCGCGCTGGGCTGGAAGCCGCACCGGCCCTCCGTGTTCGACGTCCTCGCGGAGCTGAAGTAGCCCCTCCCGCGGAAAGGCCGCGAGCACCGTGTGGGGCTCGCGGCCTTCTTCGTTCACACGGGCGTCAGTCCGCCTGCATGAAGTTGATCTTGTACTTGCGCGCCTGCGTCGGGAAGTTGCGCGCCACCGCGTCCGCCACGTAGCCGGCGAGGTTGGGGAACACGTAGTCGCGCTCGGCGACGCTGTTCAGCCCCAGCCACGAGGCCAGTGACCAGCCGTACTGCTCCACCGTCAGCGTGGGAATCCACCGGCCGCGTGAGTCGGTGCTGCCATCCAGCGAGCCCGACAGGTCGAAGCTGGGGAAGGTGCCGTAGAGCGCCTTGCCGGCGACGCGGTTGCCCAGCACCAGGGCGTGGCCGCCCCAGGCGTGGTCCGTGCCGCGGTCGCCGTTCTCCAGGAACGTGCGGTTGAAGTCGCTCATGGTGAAGACCGTGGCCTGCGGCGCGTTGGAGCCAAACGCCGGCTGGGTCTCCAGCAACGTCACCGCCTTCTGGAAGGCGTCCAGCGAGAAGTCCAGCTGCTCCAGCAGCTGCGGCTGGGACACGTCCTGGTTCTGGTGGGTGTCGAAGGAGCCGAAGCCCACGGAGAACACCTGGCGCTTGAGCCCCAGGCCTCCCTGGGTCGTGGGCATGGCGCCCGCCACCAGGTCGCGCACCACCTGGTAGAGCTGGGTGTGCAGCGTCCACCGCCCGTAGTCCGCCGGAGGGGCGGGGTGCACGAAGTAGCCGTCGAGGGTGTTCTGGACGGCCAGGGGAAGCGCCGCCCACGCGTCGTCCCTCGCCTTGGCGCGGGCCTTGGCGAAGGTCTGCGCCGTGCCGAACACGTCCCCCGCGGCGGCCTCGAGCACATTGCTGTCGTCCACCGTCATCACCCCCGCCAGGGCCTCCGCGTGGAGGTCGTCCAGGGGCGACGGCGGGGTGCTGAGGGTGCGGAAGGCGAGCACGCCGTTGGAGGCCACCATCATGGGCTTGCGGTCCACGCCCGTGCAGAAGAGCGCCTTGCCGCCAAACGACGTCACCTCCGGGTAGTCCGGCGGCGTGCTGGTGTTGAGCACGTGCAGCTTGTCCGCCGTGCGCCCGCCCCAGCCCGTCACCTTGATGTCGGAGCTGACGGGGGAGGAGCCCGGGTTGGCCAGCGCGTTGGACCAGGCGTCCTGCTGATCGCTGTGCGAGAAGAGGTTCTCCGGCACGGACGTGCCGCCCGCGGTGTAGTCCGCCTTGGTGAGCGGGTTCACCAGCGGCCCCACGTTGCACACGAACGCGGCGCGGCCCGCCTCGAAGTGCGCGCGCACCCGGGACAGCGACTGCGGGAGGGCAAAGGAGCCGGCGGCCATGCCCGTGGGGTTGATGAGATCCAGCTGGTCCGCCTTCAGCCCGATGTTGGGCCGCGCCGCGAGGTACTTCGCGTAGGCGTTGGACTCGCGGGGGATGAGGATGTTGTTGCTGTCATTGCCTCCCAGCAGGAAGACGCAGACGCCCACGCGGCTGCCGGAGTAGCCGGAGAGGGTGGCGGCGTGGGCGTTGCCCACCCAGCGGGGAAGGGAAGCAGCGGCGGCGAGGAAGCCCAGGCCGTGCGTGGCGTGCCGGAGGAACTGGCGACGGGAGGTGGTCATGGGTTCACCGCTGGATCTGGAAGGAAGGGGAGAGGAACATCAGGTAGAGCCCGAGCTTCTTCTTGCGGCTGACCGAGTCCGCCCGGCTGTCATTCATGGCCGTGAGCAGCCGCTGCTCCAGGTCCGTGGACATCGTCCCGTGCAGATAGAAGCGGTTCATCCACGCGACCAGGTCCGTGTTGACGTGGGGAAACTGGTTGTAGTCCACGAGGATGCCCGCGTTGGCGGTGCTGCCGGAGTTGAGGAACTCGTGGAGGAAGTTGGCGCGGGCCGTGACGGTCGCCGTGTCCAGGATGGCGAACTCCGGGCCCACCAGTCCGTCCGCCCCCGGCAGCGGCGCGTTGGGCGGGTAGTAGTTGAAGACGGACGGCGAGCGCGGCACCCACTGGTTCATGGTCTTGCTCCAGTTGCTGAGCTTCAGACCGGGGTCCTTGGTCGTGATGTCCAGCTCGGCGTTCAGCCAGCGCACCACGTTGGTGATGAACAGCACGGGCGAGCGCAGGTGGCCGTAGCCCTCGCGCAGCGCCACGGGCGGCTGGGCGCCTCGCGCCTCCGCGTCCACCAGGATGGCGCGCACCACCGCCTCCAGGTTGCCGCGCGTGCCCGTGCCGTCGTTGCGGAAGACGTTGGCCACGCGCCGGACGTAGGCGGCGGACGGGTTGCTCGTCACCAGGTGCTGGATGAGCTGCCGGCTGATGAAGGGCGGGACGTTGGGGTCGTTGAAGACGTTGTTCAGCGCCTGCGTCAGGTGCTGGGTGATGGTGCCGCCGGCCGTGGTGGACACGCCCCGCAGCAGCTCCTGGGAGCTGGTGTCGTGGTTGACGTTGCAGGGCATCAGCGGGTTCTTGTAGTCGGGCGTGTTGATGGCGGCGCCCTTGGCCGGACACGCGGTGGCGTTCCAGGTCCACCCGGACAGCGCGCGGGCGAACGCCTTCACGTTCTCCTCGGTGTACGCGCGCTGCGGGTGTCCCTCCACGTCCAGCAGCAGCGTGCCGTCGTTGTTCAGCTTGTACGTGCCCAGCGTGAAGAGCTGGAGCATCTCCCGCGCGTAGTTCTCGTTCGGGTCAATGGGGTCGCCCTTCGAGTCGAAGGCCCGGTTGTTGACCATGTCCAGGTAGCGGCCCATGGCGGGGTTCTTCGTCACCTCCTCCATCAACGTGCGGAAGTTGCCGAAGGCGTGCTGCGACAGCAGGTTCATGTAGCCGGCCAGCGCCACCGGAGCGTCGGGATAGGCCGTCTTCGTCGACTCCGGGATGCCGTTCTGGGAGACGACGAGGATCTGCCCGAGCGCGAACGCCACGCGCTGCCGCAGCTGGTCCTGGCCCAGCACCGCGCGTTGGAAGAACTGCGAGCCCAGGTCCTGCGCGATTTCTCCGTCGTACGGCGCGGAGGCCGGCAGCGCGAACTGATCCGTGAGCGACTGGTTGATGCCCACGGCCATCACGCGCTCGGCGGTGCCCATGGGCGCGGGCGAGATGCCGCCCGAAGTCTTCGGGCCGAACGAGGACTGCTCCAGGAAGCGGATGCTGTTCGGCTCGCTGGGTGTGTCCAGGGTGTCCGCGGCCTGTTCGGCCCGGCCCAGGACTTCTTGCTGCTCGGGGGGAGGGGACTCTGTAGCGGAAGGCCCGTCGGCCTGCGTGCAGGACGTAGCGCACAGGACGAGGGCCAGGGCGGTGCGACGAAGCATCCGGTACCTCCTGGTGACTGCGGGGGTGATCGGCCCCGGAACGCCGGAGCCGCGACGTCGCAAAAGATTCTAGGAGATAGGTAAATTCATTTAAAGCGGCTTTTTCTGGTAGTGCGGGAACCATGCGATGCCGGAGGTTTCTTCGTGCCCGGACGCGAGACCCGGTCCGTATGCATGACGACCCCGTCTCTCCACCGAGCCCGTGATGCCCCCCGTCCCACGCTGGTCCTGGTTCTCCGCGCTGCTCATGGGGGCCCTCTGCGCCTGTGGCGCGCCAGCCCCGTCCGGGGACACGCCTGCCCTGTCCGCGCGGCTCCAGGCGGCGCGCGAGGCCATCCTGGCGGACACGTGCTTCCGGGAACGGCCGGACGGCGCCGGGTGTGAGTGGGGGGAGTTCGCCTACGACCCTGGCGCGTTCACGATGCGCCATGACAGCGGCGAGGCCATCCTCGTCATCGACGACTTCCCCTCGCTGCCGCCCCGGGCCCTGCGCTACCAGAACCGCCTCCGGGGGTACTTCCGGGTGGACGGGCAGGGACGGTTGGCACCGGTGCCCTTCTCCTGGCGGCTCCCCGCCACGCTCCTGCGGACGCTCCAGTCATTCGCGACGCCGGACTTCGTTCCCGCCGAGCACCTGCGCACCCTGGCGGTGCCGCTCCGGGAGACGTACCCCGTCCAGGCCGCGCAGAGCGCGGGCCACGGCAGCTTCGTGTTCTCGTTGCTGGTGGAGACGAACCCGCACCAGCCGCTGGTCCTGCTGGACACGTTGAGCTTCACCGCCTTCGCCCCGGAGGAGTTCTGCGACGGCTCCGGGACGCCCGAGTCCCTGGAGCGCCTGCGCGCGAAGGCCTCGGTCGTCGCGGAGGAACTGCGGGGCCTGATGGCGGCGCAGGGGGTGCGCTACGTCAACCTGAGCTCGGGCGTGACGCTGGACTCGGTGCGCCAGGATTGGTCCGCGTCCTGCCAGGGCCCGCTGCCCGGCGACGGCGTGCTGCGTGGGAAGCTGGGGGCCTATGCGCCCATCTACGCGGCGCTCTTCCACACGCCGGGCGTCTTCACGGCCCAGTCCGCCATCGACGCGGCGGATCCGGAGGACAACCCCTTCGACTTCGCGTCGGAGGCCTTTCCCAACCGGCTGCGGGTGGGCTTCTTCACGGTGCTCGAGTCCGGGCTGGACGCGGAGGGGCGGGGCGCGCACGAGGGCCTGGGCGGATGGCCGGGCCGGGCCAACGTGGACCTGTATGTGAATACGGGCGTGCTGCCCCAGCGGCCCTTCGAATACAACCGGACGCCGCTGCTCCAGGTGGATGCCTTCGGGATGGACCTCCTGCCCATCACCCGGGCCACGACGTCCTGGGTCGCGCCCCTGGCCCTCTCCCGGTTCATCCACGCGCGGTCCGCGCACTTCGCGGGCCAGGAGATGTCCGACGCGCTGATCCGCCAGGTGCTGGGACGGATGCTGCCGCCGCGCTGCGAAGACCTCCCCGGGGGTGTCTGCCTCTACCAGGACCCGCTGCTGCACGGGCAGACGGAAGGAGTCCGGCTCGGCTACCGCCCCCGCGAGTACACCGCGCCCTGAGCGCTCCCCGCGGGACGCGATGGTGTAGGAAGGCCTCGTGACGCCTCCGAGCCTTCCCACGCGCCCCGTCGCCACGGCCGCCTTCCAGGGCGTGACGCTGCTCTTCTTCGCGGGCTGCGCCGCGTGGCTCGTGCGCGAGTCGCGCGAGCTGGGCGGTCGTCCCGGGATGATGGCGCTGGGCGTGGCGGTGGCCTCGGGCGGGCTGGCGCTCGTGGCGCTGGGGGCGCTCGTGGGGCTCTTGCGCGGCGGGCGGCTTCTGGCGCTTCGCTCGCGCGCGGAGATGGGCACCTACGCGCTGGTGCTCGCGACCATGGCCGTGCTGGCGCTGGTGGGCCTGCGGCTGTTCTCCACGGAGGGCCGGCCCGCGCTCGCCACGTTCTGCCTGGGCGTCGCCGCGTGGCTCGCGGGGGTGGGCCTGCACGCGGTGCCCGCGCTGTTCCTGGGCCCCACGGGCTTCATTGATTCGCTGGGACGGCGCACGCCGTTCTCCCGGCTGGAGTGGTTCTCGTTCCAGCGGGAGCAGGGGGACCTGCCCCGCGTGCGCCTCCAGGCGGGCCACGGGACGCGGCTGCTGCTGGCCGCGCGGCTCGCCAGCGAGGACGAGGACGCGGTGCGGACCGCGCTCGTCGGCGCGGGACTCAGCGCCCGGCGGCGGTAGCGTCCTTCCACGGGTCCCCGCCCACGCCGAAGGACTCCAGCTGGAAGGACTGGGTCCCGGAGACGCGCACCAGGCCCAGCACCGGAACGGCCGGGGACCACTGCGCGGTGATGCCTCCCGCGTACGAGTACTCCGTCACTTTCAGCTTCTTGCCAGCGACCGTCTCCGTGCCTTCGCGCAGGACGTGGGGCTGGCGGTCGGCGCCCGGCCGGTTGAAGGGCGCGGGCGTGTCCGACGGCGGCCGGCCCGGCACCCGCAGGCGCATGAGCAGCACGCTCTTCGCGCTGAAGCGCTCGCCCTCCACCAGGAAGTCGAAGCCCAGGCGGCCGGTGGCGGGCACGTCGAGCTCCAGCACCACCCACCGGCCCCGCTTGCCTTCATGGCGCCCGGAGCCGCCCAGCTTGATGACGAACTGAGTGGGCCCGTCCGGTGACGTGTTCACGTAGCGCGCCCAGCCGCCTTCGCGAACGACGAGCGGCAGCCCGAACAACGCATCCGGTGCGCTGCCCTGCGCCCGGGCGGGCAGGGCGGCCAGCCCCGCGAACAACACCGCGAGCAACACCAGACTCCGTCCCATGTGTCCTCCCCGTGCCTTGGACTTGTCCGGCGCGGAGCCCCGGTCCCATAGTGGTGTTCCCATGCGCCGCCTCCTGTGTCCCGTGTGCACCGTCGTGCTGCTCGCCGCCACGCCCGCCACGTCCGCCGCGCCCGACGCGGGCACTGCTCCCGCCACACCGGTGGCCGCCCTCGACGCCGGCACGCCGGCCCCGGCGGATCCGCCCATCGCCCCGGAGCGCCTCGCGGAGGCGCGCGCCCTGGTGCCGCCCCCGCTGCTCTACGGCCAGCTCCAGCCCGTCGTGGGCACCTGGGTGGAATACACCTTCCAGTCGAAGCAGGGCACCTTCCCCGTGCGCGCCGCCGTGGTGGGCGAGACGCCGCGCGAGCGCGACACGCTCTATCAGGTGGAGCTGGACTACCAGACGACACCCCGCACCCTCATCGTCATCTGGGTGTCCCGCGCCGGCACCGCCCGCGCCCTGGTGGAGCGGCTGGCCATCTCCCTGCCGCCCAACGCCCCCGTCTCCATCCCCGTGGACCTCCTCGCGGACCACGCCGCGCTCCGGGGCACGCCCGTCCGCGAGCGCGACACCGACGTGCGCCCCGGCCCCTTCGCCGGCAAGGGCCGCGAACAGACCTTCCGGCTGGAGTCCGGCCAGCAGGTGACGGTGGTGACGGCGGCCCGGGTGCCCGTCTTCGGCGTGGAGTCCCTGCGCGACGCGGAGTCCACCTGGACGGCGCGGAAGGCCGGCACCGGGGCCCGGCCCTCGCTGGACGCCGTGCCGCTGTCGCTGCCGCGGCTGCCCGTGCCCTGAGCCTCCGGGTCCCTTCAGCCGAACGGGTAGCCCAGCACGCAGTAGAAGCCGCGGATGTAGATGGTGAGCGCCGCGAACATGTCCGGCGCGAACTGGGTGATGGCGAGCACGCCGCTCATGAGCGCCATCAGCAGGATGGTGAACTCCGCCATGGCCTGCCCCCGCGAGCGCGGACGCCGCAGCCACCCGTAGCCACGCGACAACCAGCCGTTCATCGATTCGACTCCTGGGGAGGGGGAGGGGAAGCACGCTCGACGACGAACGTGATCAGCGATTCCGGAGGGCCGTCCTTGTCGAGCGGCGCCAGCGACAGCGACACCCGCTCGCCGGAGCGCTCGAAGTCGAGCATCTCCACGCCCTTCGAGAGGCGCTGGCTCGAGGGCTTGTAGCCTCGCGACGGCATCTGCGCCTGGTAGAACTCCGCGAGCATCCGCGGCGTGCCATGCGCCACCTGGGTGAGCGTGGTGCTGCCCGCATTGCGTCCGGTGCCCTGCTCGTCCACTCGCAGCACCGTCACCGCGCCCGGGGGCTGCGGCAGCGACGCGGGCGCCGTGCCCTGCAGGTGGATGCCCTCGGGCGCCTCCACCAGCGAGGGGAACACGAGCGTGCGCGTCGTGGCGCCGCCCACCCGGATGGTGGTGACGGACACCATCGCGCCCAGCCGCTCGTCGTAGTAGTTCACCGCGCCGCCGCCCGCGCCGTCGTCCTGCGTGACGATGTTGCGGCCCCGTAGGCGGAACTCCCGCGCGTAGAACTCCAGCACCTCGCCGGGCGGGTGGTCCGTCTCGAAGTAGCCCAGCTCCATGGGGCTGCCGTTGGCCTCCAGCCGGCCCATGGGGATGACCACGGCGCCGGGAAACGGCGGGAACACGCGCCGCACCCGGCTTCCGGCGGGCTCCGGAAGCGGTGGTGCCGGAGGCAACGCCACCTGGGGGCCGGACGGCGCCGCGCGGGGCTCGGCCGGTGCGGGCGGCGGGTCCTTCAACACCACGGCGGTGGCCACGAGCGCAAGCAGCCCCCCCAGGCCCAGCCAGCGCGTGAACGTGCCCGTGCGGTCCGTCAGGCCACTCATAGGCGGCGGCAGGCCTCATCGCCGTAGGTGAAGTACTCCTGCGGCAACAGCTCCTTCGTGTAGACCGACTCCGGAGCTTGCGAGAAGTTGGCGCCCTGGAAGAAGTCCCCGCGGCAGTTGTAGGACCGCATGGGCCAGTTGTCGTCACGGCCTCCGTTGCTGTCGGTCCCGCGCTTCAGCTTGATGGCGCCAGGCTCGCAGCTGTCGAAGCAGAAGCTCGTGTCGTTGCGCCAGTACGCGGCCTGGAGCACGCCGCCCGGCACCGTGCGCGTCGGGCGGCCCGCCGCGCTGAAGTAGCCCGGATCCGGCACCGGGCGCATGAGCACGGACTCGCGGACGTAGTCCTCGGAGAAGGGGAAGTCGAGCCCCAGCACGGACAGCACCGCTTCAATGGACGACAGCGCCCCGCCACCACCGCTCGCCACGCCCGCGTAGACAATCTTGCTCACGCGGTCGTGCGTGAGCTGCTGCACCCGCTCATAGGTCTGGGAGGGATTGTCGCCCTGCTCCCAGGCCCGCCACGTGTCGTGATAGAGGTAGAAGTGCTCCTCGAAGTTCAGGTCCAGCTCATTTCCGTCGGGGCCCGTCTTGTAGAGGGCAATCTCCTTCGGGATGATCCGGTTGACCATGCGGACCTGCACGTCCGCCTGGACCGCGCCCTGGCTGGGGTCGAACCCCATGTCCCGCGCTAGCTGCTCCGGGGTGCTGCCCAGCGCGCCGATGGCCGCGCCCGCCAGGCCGCCCACGCCCGCCTGCGCCCCCATCTTCGACATCGTCACGTTCTCGAGCGGCGCGTCCGCGTTCCGGGCCTGGACCTGGATGGTGATGCCGTTCTGGAAGGCCGTGCCCAGCGTGCCCGTCTTGGTGGAGCCGTCCAGGTCCTCGTATCGCTGGCGCGCCTCGCTGACGATGCCGGAGAGGTCCTGGCGCACCGTGCGCTCGAAGGCCACGAAGCGCGCCATCTCCGCCATCTTGATGCGCGCGCGCTGCACCTCCCAGAAGTAGTTCGCCCAGAGGACCAGCACGATGAGGAGCGGCGCCAGCAGCGCCAGCTCCACCGTCGCCGTTCCCCGCGATGCCCGCCGGCCCGGACGCATCAGTAGTTGATGCCGTTGAGCAGCCATTCGCTGTCCTCCCATGCGGGCACCATCCACTTGAGGTGCGCCTCGTCCCAGTGCGTCCGGACGGGCGCCAGGCGCGCGGTCCAGAGCGGGTTGAAGAAGTTGGGCTCTTCCTTCCACTCGCGGGGGCGGTGATAGATGGCGCGGCCCACCGCCATGGCCATCATCCCCCCCGTGCGGTTGCGGAAGCTCTTCGCGTACTCGTCCTGCTTGCCGCCCACGTACTTCCAGGTCATGTCCAGGTAGGACTCGCGGATCCCTTCCGGTGTGTCGTTGTAGTCGCGCTCGCCGACACTGCTGCGTTCCATGAACGCATTGCGCGACAGGTTCTCCAGCTCGAAGACAGGCCGCTCCTCCTTGGTCTGTCCTTCGGTGCGGACCGCGCCCATGTCCTTGCCCAGCACGATGAGGTTGCACGGGTAGCCGAAGTGGTTCTGCCGGGGGTTGATGAAGCTGGTGTCGGAGGTGATGAAGGGCGTGATGCCCAGCCACGAGTGGTGGTCATCCGTCTTGTTGGCGCCGTATTCCTGGTGGAAGCCGCCCCGGTTGTCCGCCGCCGCGCGGAAGCGCAGCCGGAAGACGTCGCTCCAGCCGAAGAGGAAGCAGGTGGGGCGCACCTCGATGCGGATGTCGTCCGACGCGAAGAGCTGATCCTTGCGGTTGTTCTCGAAGCCCTCGTCGAAGCTCTTGATCTGGCTGTCCGCCGTCTTGCGGATGCGCAGCTGGCCGATGACGACGCACAGATTGAACTCCCAGCGCCGGCCGATGAGGATGGGCCCCTCGCCCTCCGCGGTCCACCTGCGGCGCACGCCATTGGCCAGGTTGCCCATCAGCAGGCGGTACTTGGCCATGTTCGGGTCCGACAGCTTGTTGCCCTGCACCAGCTTCGCGCGCGTGAGCATGCCGGTGGGGTCCACGCCCATGGTGGGACTGCTGCTGAAGGGGCCGTCATCCAGGACGTGGAGGAAGTTCTTGGCGTTGGAGTAGTTGATGTCACCCGTGTTGCTGAACAGGGAGGAGACGGAGGTGTCGGTGAAGGACTTCCCCGAGTCCATGTCCTCGGTGACCTCCGCCCTCGGGTCGGTGCCCTTGATGACGTCCCCGTGTCCATTCGAGGTGTAGAGGTCGAAGAGGGTGCCCGTGAGCATGGCCTCCTGCGCCAGCCAGAGCGCGATGTTGAGCGCTGTCAGCACGGGGATGAGCAGTCGTGAGACCGTCTCCACCGTGACCTTCCAGGCTTTTATCGCCGCGGACACGGCCGCGAAGACGGCCCCGATGCCGGGGATGTATTGCAGGTACTTGGCCGCCACGCCGATGGTGCGGTCCAGGTACACCGCGTGGCTCACGTAGGACATCACCGTGAGCATCGCGGAGTAGTGCACGATCATCGCGCGGTTGGTGTACGCGAGGAAGTTGTAGGCCCGCGCCTCCTTCACCGCCAGCGAGTACGCCTGCGCGTCCGCGGCGTCCTGCAGCTTGATCTTCTCGTACACGCCGTGGCCGATGCCCACCGACGTCATGATGGTGACGGCCAGCACCAGCATGACCACCACCCCAAGCACCATGGCCTGCCCGCGCTCGTCGCGCCGCAGTCTTCGCAGGATCCGAAACATCCGAGGGGGTCCTTCTGGCGAGCGCCGGGGGAGACGCTAGCCGTCCACGGCACAGCCCTTGGGGCCGTGCGTGTCGTTGTTGAGGAGGTTGGACTGCATGCGCATCGAATAGGTGGCGATGACGGGGATGGCGAAGACGTTACCGCTGGCGAGGTCGCGGATCTTCTGGTGATCGTCGTCCTGGCTGGCGCCCTGGTCCTCCAGGTGCTGCGTGAGGCTGCCGCCGTTCACCTTCTGGGTGGTGAAGTTCGGGCCCCGCATGGCCAGGCCGTTGAGTGCTTCGCGGCCCATGTAGAAGGCGTGCAGCTGCCAGTTCGCGAACGGGATGCGCATTTCATAGAAGTACGTCACGCGCACCGTGAGGAGGTTGGCCTCGATGACCTGCGCGTCGCGCACGTCGTCGTAGTCCAGCTCCCGGCCACCCATGTGCGACCCGTAGGTGGAGAAGAGGCCGGCCAGCTGGCTGCGCTTGGGGTTGAGGACCTCCACGCGCAAGCGCTCCAGGTCCACTCCGGAGTAGCGCTGGTTCACCGCCGCCTGGTTCCCGACCGTGTACGCGTCGTGGACCTTCGCGACCCTGATCAGCGTGTCCACGCGGCCTCCGATCTTGTTTCCGTCGATGTCGCCGGCCTTGGGAGGGCCCAGGGTGGGCAGCACCGCCGCGAAGGCGGCCTTCTCCATGATCTCGCAGTCGGCGTGGTTGACGATGCCCGCGCGCGCCGCCCGGTACGCGGCGTACTCCGTCATCAGCCGCGCGTGGTGCAGCATCCCCAGCTGGAGGATGCCCAGGATGAGGAACACCATCACCGGGATGACCAGCGCGGATTCCACCAGCGCCTGGCCCGACTCACCGGGATGGGTTGAAGGGGACCTTTTCATGGGACGTCCAATCTTCACATGGCGTGTTACCAGGATGCCAGTCGCCGACCGCCCGGTAGCACGCCAACCTGCCTGATGAAAGCGGCGCCATCCAATACCAGACGCAGAAAGACGGTATCGGGCGCCTGGACGCGCTCGCGCGAAGGCGGGGCCACCCTCCGGGTGGGGGTGAAAGTTACCGCGAGCGGCGCGAGGACTTCGGACCGTGCACCAGCGTGGCCACCAGGGTCTCCGCCAGTGCCTGCGCCGGAGCGCCCTGGAAGCCGGCGCAGGTGAGCTTGAGGCTGATGATGCCGTGCAGCCCCGCCCAGAAGACCTCCGCCAACTGCTCCGAGGGCGTCGCGTCCAGCGCCCGGCCTGCCGCCTTCAGGTCCTCGAAGGCCCGCACCAGCAGCGCGAAGGACTTCGGCCCCGCGCCCTCGTGCTTGTCCTGGAAGAGCGCCGCGGACAGCTTCGGGTCCTCCATGAAGACGAGCCGGTACGTCTCCGGGTGCTCCAGACCGAAGGCGACGTAGGCCTCCGCCAGGCGTGAAAGCCGTTGCACGGGGTCCTTCACGTCGGCCGCGGGCTCCAGCATTGCAAGCAATTCCTGAAACCCACGCACGCACAGCTCGCGCGCGATGGCGTCGCGGTTCTCGAAGTGGAGGTAGAGCGTCGCGGGCGCGTATTCCACCGCGTCCGCCAGCTTGCGCATGGAGAGGGCGCCAAAGCCTTCCTTCATCACCATGTCGCGCGCCACCTGGACGATGTGCTCCCGCAGCTCCGCCCGCTGACGCTCCTTGCGCTCCGTGATGCCCATGTCACGAAGTTAGGCCTTGACGGAACGAACAGCCACCAATAAATGAACGGCGTTCACCGAACGGTGTTCAGTAGAAAACCAGACGTTCATTCCCGGGAGGACGACATGGAGACGGTGGCGTTGTTCGGCGCTTCGGGCGTCATTGGTCAGGTTGTCGCACGCGCGCTCCAGGCTCAGGGCCGGCCGTACCGGGTGGTGGGGCGCTCGGAGGGGAGCCTGCGGAGGGAGTTCGGCGCGGATCCGCGGGCGGAGGTGGTGACGTGGAATCCGGAGGACCCCGCGTCCATCCGGGCCGCGGCGCGGGGCGTCCGGACGATCATCTACATGGTGGGGGTGAACTACTGGCAGTTCCACCTGCACCCGGAGTTGATGCGCCGCACGCTGGACGCGGCCATCGCGGAGGGCGTGGAGCGGGTGGTGCTCATCGGCACGGTGTATCCGTATGGGATGCCGCGCACCGCGACAGTGTCGGAGTCCCATCCGCGCGAGCCGAGCTCCTTCAAGGGCCGCATGCGCAAGGCCCAGGAGGACATGCTGCTGGAGGCGGACGCGGCGGGCGCCATCAAGGGCACCATCCTGCGGCTGCCGGACTTCTACGGGCCCGGCGTGGAGCGCAGCTTCCTGTACCGTGCCTTCGTCGCCGCGAACCAGGGCAAGCGCGCGCCGCTCATCGGGCCGCTGGACACGCCGCACGAGTTCGTCTTCGTGAACGACGTGGGCCCCGTCGTCACCGCGCTGATGGACGAGCCCCGCGCGTACGGCCGCTTCTGGAACCTGGCGGGCGTGGGGGCCACCACGCAGCGCCAGATGGTGAACGAGATCTACGCGCAGGCGGGCCACACCCCGAAGACGATGACGATGGGGAAGGGGATGGTGCGGCTGGCCGGCCTCTTCGACCCGTTCATGAGGGAGCTGGTGGAGATGTACTACCTGCTCACGAACCCCGTGCTGATGGACGACTCCGCGCTGCGCGGGCTGCTGGGCACGGTGCACAAGACGCCCTACGCGGAGGGCGTCCGTCAGACGCTCGCGGCCCTGCGCCAGGCTCAGGCCGCCACGAAGGCCTGAGCCGGCGCGCTCAGGCGGGCCGTGGGGATGGAGGCCGCGCGGTGCCCAGGCCGCGCTCCCGCGTGCGGGCGTTCGCCAGGCGCTGCCGGTGCCCCGAGAGCAGATCGCTTCGGGTGAGGATTCCCACGACGAGCTCCGGCCGGGCGCGGGAGACGACGGGCAGGCGGCCCACGCCCTCGTCCATCATCAGGTCCGCCGCTTCGCGCAGCGAGTTGTCGTCAAAGACCACCGCGGGCGGACGCTTCACCACGTCCCGCATCCGCCGGCCGGCGCTGTCGTGACCATCCAGCAGGTCCCTGCGCGTGACGACGCCCACGAGCGCGCCTTCCCGGGAGACGACGGGGAAGCCCTGGTGGCGGGCGCCCGCGGTGTCCGACGTGAGCCACGTGCGCACCTCTTCCAGGGGCGCGTCCGCCTGCAACGTCACCACGGGCTTGAGGCCATGTTCGCGCACGAGCGCCGTGCCCAGCGCGTCCGCGCCCAGCTCCGTGGGGATGCGGGCGCCCCGGCGGGCCAGCTTCTCCGTCATGATGGAGTGCCGCATGAGCAGCGCGGACACCAGGTAGGACGCCGCGCAGCCGGCGAGCAGCGGCAACAGGCCCAGCGGCTGCCGCGTGGTCTCGAAGGCGAACACCACGGAGGCCAGCAGCGCGCGTGACGCCCCGGCGAAGAGCGCGGCCATGCCCACCAGCGCCGCGACGCGCACGTCCACACCCAGGCTGGGGAACAGCTGCGTGGCCAGCAGTCCCAGGCCGGAGCCCAGGCCGCCGCCCAGCGTGAAGAGGGGCGCCAGCGTTCCGCCGGACGTCCCGCTCCCCAGCGCGACGGACCAGGAGATGAACTTGAGCGCGCAGAAGACGAGCATCGCCGTCCCCACGAAGCGGCCGGACAGGATGTCCTCGATGTTGGTGTAGCCCACGCCCAGCGTGCGCGGAGACAGCCAGCCCACCACGCCCACCACGATGCCGCCCAGCGCGGGCCACCACATCCAGTGGATGGGCAGCTTCTCGAACGCGTCCTCCAGCCAGTACACCGCGCGCGTGCACAGCACGGAGGCGGCTCCAATGATGAGGCCCAGGACGCCGTAGAACGCGAGCGCCGAACCCGAAGGCGTGGTCAGGTCCGGGATGGCGAACGCGGGCTCGCCGCCCACGAAGGCGATGCGCACGGCGGTGGCGGTGGCGGTGGCCAGGGCCACGGGGATGACGGAGCGGGGCTTGAACTCGAAGAGCAGCAGCTCCACCGCGAGCAGCACGGCGGATACCGGCGCGCCGAACGTGGCGGCCATGCCCGCGGCGGCGCCCGCGGCGAGCAGCGCCTTGCGCTCGTCCGCCGTGACGTGGAGCCCCTGACCCAGCAGCGAGCCCAGCGCGCCACCCGTGGCGATGATGGGCCCCTCCGCGCCGAACGGGCCGCCCGTGCCGATGGCGATCGCCGACGACAGCGGCTTGAGCAGCGTCATCCGGGGCGGGATGCGGCTCTGGTTGAACAGCACCTGCTCCATGGCCTCCGGGATGCCGTGGCCCCGGATGGCCCGCGAGCCGTAGCGCGCCATCAGCCCCACGATGATGGCGCCCGCCACCGGCACGAGCACCACCCAGCCGCCCAGCGCATGGTCCCCGGGAGACACCGGCTGCACGGACAGCCGTCCGAAGAAGGCCAGGTTCGTGACGAAGTGGATGAGCGCGCCCAGCCCCTGCGCCACCAGGCCCGCGACGACCGCGAGCCCCACTGCCAGGACGCTGATGAACACGGTCCGCGAGTCCACCGCCACGGAGACGGCGGGGGTGCGCAGGCTGGCGAGCGCGGGGCCCATGGACGGGGCCACGGGGAGGCTGTCCCGCGCCTCCGGCCCCTCGCCCAGGCCCTCCTCGATGCGTTCCACGTCAGGTTTCTTCATCGGTGTGCTCCTGTGTCTTGCGGCGCCGCGACGGGCGCGAGGTTTCGTCCTCGAAGAAGAGCGGGGCTTCGTCCCCGTCGAGCCCCAGCGCGCGCACCCAGGCATCCAGCCCCTGGACCAGTCCCGCGCGCACGTCAGGCTCCAGGCCGCGCAGCCCGGAGATGAGCCGGGCCTGGGCCATGGGCGGCGCCTTGCGCACCAGCGTGCGGCCCTTCGCTTCCAGGGCCACCTCCACGCGGCGGCCGTCCTCGTCCGAGCGGCGGCGGCTCACCAGCCCCTGTTCAATCAGCTTCGTCACGACGACGGACACGCTGCTCTGGTGCGTGAGCGTCCGCTCCGCGAGCGTGTTGATGGAGCAGGGCCCGGACTCCGCCAGCTCCTGGAGGATGAAGAGCTGCGCGCCGCTGATGCCCACCAGCCGTTCAGAGGCACGAGCGGAGACCCGCAGCAGTCGCACCAGCCGGCGCACGCCGTCCATCGCCGCGCGCACCTCGCCGGGAACGTCCGCGGGCGGCGGCTTCCGATTTGAATGGGAGCCCATATATCTGCCCGCAACCTACGGGGCAGGGGGGG